>CAYLJQ010000431.1:0-6187 GCA_964383955.1 uncultured Heliomicrobium sp.
TGAGGATAAAGAAAATACTGATCGCCAACCCAACGGCCACGCCTTTTAGCAAGTCGGTAAACACCACTGCCAGGACAGTCACGATAAAGGGGGCAAACTGAAACTTCCCGTTTTGCCACATGCGTTTGAACACCGTTGGATGCGCCAGTTTCCACCCTGTCATCAATAAGACTGCCGCCAGACAGGCCAGGGGAATCTTGTTCAAGACGGTCGGCATCGCGATTACTGCGATCAGCAGTAGGAAACCATGGGAAATTGTCGCGACTTTAGTTCTTGCTCCGGAATTAATATTCGCCGAAGTTCTGACAATGACCGAGGTCATGGGAATTCCGCCGATCAACCCGCTGATCAGATTGCCTACGCCCTGCGCCTTGAGTTCGGTATTTGTGTTTGTAAATCGTTTCAGCGGGTCCATCTTATCGGCCGCTTCGATACAGAGCAGGGTTTCAATACTTGCCACCGCTGCGATTGTGATGCCGACAATCCAAACCTGAGGGTTAGCAATCGCGGAAAAGTTAGGTCTGGAAAACTGCCCGATAAAATCAGCGAATGAAGCCGGGATTGGCAGGTTGACCAGATGTTCCTGGGAAATCGCCAGATTCGATCCGCTGCTTTTGAATATTTCGTTTAAGGCTACGCCCACTACCACCGCCACTAATGCGCCGGGGACGGCCTTGAGTTTTTTTAGAAACGCCACCTTCGTCCAGGCAATCAGAATGGCGAGTGAAATCAGCGTTATCAAAGTGGCGCCAAGGTGGGAATAGTTAACGGCGTCAATTAAAGCGGAAAACGTGTTATGCCCGGTCCCTTTTTCAATGAAGAAAAAATCTCCTTCATTATCCTTGTCGTAGCCGATTGCATGCGGCAATTGCTTCAAAATGATAATGATGCCGATGGCAGCCAGCATTCCTTCAATGACGTTGGAAGGAAAGTAGTTGGAAATTGTGCCAGCCTTTGCGAAGCCAAGCGCAATCTGAATCAGACCCGCCAGGATCACCGCCACCAAAAATGTCTCAAATGAGCCTAAACTCGTGATGGCAACCAGCACGATCGCCGTCAGGCCGGCAGCCGGTCCTGATACGCTTAGCTGCGAGTCACTCAAAAAACCCACTATGATTCCGCCGATCACACCGGCAATAATGCCGGCAAACAGCGGGGCTCCACTGGCAAGCGCAATTCCCAGGCAAAGCGGAAGCGCTACTAAAAAGACGACGACTCCTGACAAAACATCACTTCGAAAATAAGCAGTTTTAGATTCCATAGCTTGAATATCGTGCCGATAAATACCGAGCGAGATAGGTTAATTGAAAGTGGTTAATTACGTGAGCGAACTTTCCCCAACCAAACACAGGTAAGCCTTGAACGCGGCCAATCATGATCGCTCCACCTGGGACGACGTCCGATGTAAAACCGCCGCGAATGAACACCAGAGCTTCTTTGAAAGCTTCTACCTGGGTGTTTTGATTTAAAGGAATAAATGTCGAATTAAGTATGCGGTAGGGGCGAAATTCCTAAATCAGTGACTTTCTCATAACACTGTGAGGTGAACACTTTCCTAATTGTGTTTGCGCCATACTTAATTGATTAAGGGTGACTGCGGGCTTATGCAGGAGGAGCGCGTAGCGCTGATGGTGAAGAAAGACGAAGAAATCGTGGCAATGGATTAAAATCAGAAAGAACAGGAAGTTCTCCCAATTGATCCATCGCCATTGGAGATTCGATCAGCAGTTGATTCTGCTTGTGGCGTAAACGACGGGAAGAAAAAGTACGTTGGGTAAACTCTTTGGTTTCCAACGGATTTTCAGTTTCTGACTCGGATTCTGATTTCGATTTGGATTTGGATTCTGACTCTTTTTCTGATTTTGATTCATCGCTTTGTGCTGCCGCTGCGATGACAAAGACTGGCTGATACACCGTTACCAAACAGGCGAGAAGCGCCAACAAAAGAGCGGGCAGTTTTGAATAAGCTGTCCTGAACATCTTTTTTGTTCCTTGATTAAGCCTGTTTGACCGGTCGAATGGGTCAGGTGCGGGCAACTACTTACCACTATGCGCAAAGCGGCGTCAACCAATTAGACCTGTTCAGCCAATTACCTTTCTGTAATTACCTTTTTGTAAGATCAAGGCATTCCATACATTTATGAGGGTTTTGTGCTTCTCAACAGCAAAGCATTCAGCATCATCTGTCGCCGAAGCTTCGATTTGGCCAGCAACCCCAATGAAGCAACCAGATAAATGCCACTGAAGACGTACCGAATATGTTCATCCGGGAAAAAGAATTGTCCGGAAAACAAAATCAACAACAACACCGCTTCCCATAGCGCGAATTTGAAATCTGAAATGACGATAGCGGCAAACAATGATTGCGCGGACGTCAGCAGCAATTCTTCCTTCTGGCGGCCATCCAGAATCATCGCCGCATTGCTTGCCGCAGCGATGGCATAAACCACCGGAATTGCACCGACCAGCAATGTCCATTGATTCACTTTTGACGAAATCAATGCGCCAATGGCGGTTGACCCCTTGCCTTTCATCGCAAAAATCAAGGCGATCAGTCCCTCAGGCGATTCCGATGCCAGCGGAGCCAGCCACTGCACCAGCAAAAACTGGCTAATACCGTAAGTTGCGCCAACCTCTTTCAAGCCTTCGGCAAACGGTTCGGCTGAAAACCAGATTACGAATCCTGCAAATCCGAACATCAACAGAACAACGATCCTTCGCGCGTTGTTCCCCAATTTCTGATCCAACTCAGCCGCAATTCCTTCCAATTCTGCGTCATGTTTTTCGCCTTGCATGGCTCGTCCGGCGTAATAAGCGAACATGGCGAAAAAGATGACCGCATCCCAAATAGACAGCGTGCCTTTCAGCGGCAAAATCAATGAATAAAGACTGGCCAGGATCAGCAGGCTCAATTCCAGCCCCTGCGACTTATCCAGTTCAATGCGCGTTTTCTTATGCTTGAAGTAATAAACTATTGCCACTAAAGCCCAGCCGACTCCAATCAGGATTCTGTTCGCGCCGGTCATGTTGGCAATCGCCAGCCCTTCGTGACTATGCGCCAGTCCTTCCGTCCAGGCGTAATGCAATCCGATTGCGTATTCCGGCAACACGCTGATCAATGCCAGCGCAATTAACGCCAACGATCGGGGGATGTCACGTTCAGACAATTCCGCTCCCCAGCCCAGCAAAAAAGCCGCGCTGACAATCGCCAAACCGGAAAGCACTGAAACCAGGGTTGGATTCATGTGATGAGCTTGCCCAGTCAAAGCCAGAAACATCCAGGGCAGCGGTATCGCTATTGAAAGAATTAACGGGAGGTATTTTTTCATCGGGTGTAATTTGATAAGTGATTTTGAGTTATTCGCCAAGAACTTTGATGATTGCGCGTTTGCGCCGTTGGCCGTCAAATTCTGCGTAATACACCTGTTGCCAGGTTCCCAAATCCAGGCGACCATTTGTAACCGGCAAAATGACCTGATGGTGCATCAGTAGATTTTTCAAGTGCGCATCGCCATTATCTTCGCCGGTTTGATGGTGTTTGTAATCAGGCCGTGTTGGAGCCAGATGTTCCAGCCATTCATCAATGTCTGCGATTAAACCGTCTTCGGCGTCATTGACGTAAACGGCTGCGGTGATGTGCATCGCCGAAACCAGCACCATCCCTTCCTGGATGCCGCTATCCGCCACCGCCTGAGCGACTTCATCCGTAATGTTGATGTATTCACGACGGTTTTTCGTATTGAAGACAAGGTACTTCGTCAGAGATTTCATTCAAAATGCCTTCCGGAGAAAAAGTGAATTTTTGTGAGCGCGGATTATGTCCTGACCCAGGCTTTAGGGCAAAAGCTGTTGACGCTATTTTGTCAGGCCTCTCTTGGCGGCTATAATCCCTTTTTTATTACAACCGTATCTGAAAATCAGAGCAGGAGAAGAAATGCCGAAGATCGCAGACATCGAATACACGCCGAATCCAAACGCAGTGAAATTCATTTTGAAAGAGCCTGTCACTACCGGTTCATCACGTTCATTCCAAAACGCTGAAGCTGCGCTGGCCGATCCCCTGGCCGATTCGCTGTTCAGGGTCGGCAACGTCACTTCTGTTTTTTATATGGACCGCTTTGTGACGGTGAATAAGGAAGAGGAAGTCACCTGGGAGGACATGCTGAAAAAACTGGCCGAGCCGATTCGCTCAGCTCCTTCGGCCAGCGAAGCTGCCGCACAAGCCCCCAAAACTGTTCCAAGCGTCACGCCCGGCGACGATCCAATACTCGACAAAATCAATCAGGTGCTGGATGAAAAGATTCGCCCGGGTTTGGCTGGAGACGGGGGCGGTTTGGAAATCATCGGATTTCACGACAAAAAATTGATGATTAGCTACCAGGGCGCATGCGGAAGCTGTCCAAGTTCAGTCGGCGGCACGCTGATGGCCATCGAACATATGCTAAAAGAAGACGTTGATCCTGAAATTGAAGTGATCTCTGTCTGATGCAACAAAAGGCCAGGTTTGCGCACTCTATTTCTTCCTCTTTGCTTACACAGGCAAATAAACGATGACCTTGGTTCCAGCGCCTTCCTCGCTTTCAATTTCAATCCTGCCGTTATGCTTCTTGATGATTTCCTGTGTGATCATCATTCCCAAACCCGTGCCATTTCGTTTTGTGGTGTAAAACGCCTCGAAAATCCGATCCCTGGTCTCTTCGGACATACCGGAACCGAAATCAATCACGCTGACTTGCAGCGCTCCGTTCTGCCCATTGAATTCCGAAAACCTGGGAGCTTTGCCGTTTGGAAGGAAAGCGGTTTGCAAAACAACCTGGCTGTTTTGCGGAGAAGCTTCGACAGCGTTGATCAGCAAATTCAGAAAGACTTTGCGAAGCTGTTGCGGGTCGAAATTTCCTGATTGAAGGTCGTCTGCATATTGCCGGACAACCGTGGTTCGCGCGCGATCCAGCCGGTCGCCAGCCAGTTCTATCACTTCATCCATCAACTTGTTCAGGTTAGTCGGCTTGCGATCGGGATCGCGCGGACGGGTCAGGTATCGCAAATCCATGACGATCGTTGATAAATGCTCGGCTCCGCGTTTTAGCCGCGCAGCAGTTTGTTTCAAATCTTCATCGCTTTCACTGAGCTGCATTTCCAGCAATTCAATATTCAGTTTGACCGCGCCAATCGGATTATAAAGTTCATGAGCTACTTGGGCTGTAATTTGCCCGACAGCGCTAAGAGTTCGATTGCGGCGCAGTTCTTCGCGAACGCGTTCTTCTTCCGTGACATCCACCAGCACAACCACGCGTCCGCGAATTTCGCGATCAATTGTCAGCGGAGAAACATACACATCAAACAATCGGGTTTCAGGGGGAAAGCCCTGGCTTTGGCGAGGTCCGCGTTTGGTTTTGACTGCGATGCGCTGCCGGTGTGTTGTGGTTTTGACTGTGTTAGCGTCTGACTCATTCGGCACCTGAAGCACACTGCGAATGTACACGGCGATTTCAGGCAAATGAGCCAGCGCACCGCGATAATCCTGCAACAGCAATTCAGTCGGCCTTAAATGATAGCGACTAAAGAAAGCCTGGTTGATTGCCAGTAACTCTCCGTTCTCGGCGATGACCAAAATATCGTTTGATTGACTGTCAAAGATGGATTTTGCAAACCCCTGTGCGGCACGGGCTGAACTGGTTGCTTGCCGTAATTCCAGAATCCGGCTGCGCGTAATCATAAAAACCACAATTGCGACCACCAACCCAACGAAGAACGCAAACCATCGTGCCTGGCTGATTCCTGAGGCGGCAGCTCTTTGCTGGGTGGCTATTCGGCTAAGGAACTCTGCCCGCTCATCATTGATTTCGCTGATCAGACGTGAAATGGCTCCATCAATTCGATCCCGTGTTGGCTTGAACAGCCTGTCAAATTCAGCTTCTCCGGCAATAGAGTTTGCTGAACCATTACCAGCCGTTGGGTTCGTTCCTTTTTCAACCTCTAATACCAGATTTTCGATGGTGTCCAAAAATTCAGGCACGGCCGCTTCGACGTCTCGCCAGGCAGCCAACTCTGATGGTTTTATTGGCTGCGCTTTTACGCGATTTGTCCATAAACTTTTGGCATCTTCAAACGCTGTTATGAAACTTTGCCTGGCGGTGTTAAGCGTGATTTTGAATGGAGGAACGGCCACCGGAAGTTTGTTCGTTGC
>CAYLJQ010000432.1:0-6184 GCA_964383955.1 uncultured Heliomicrobium sp.
ACGGCGCTTGCAGCCGTAAGGATTGCACATGCATGTAAAAGCGCTGAGTGCTTTGTTGGCGGCTCCGCGCCACACATTCGAACAGCTACCCCGAGAGAGCGCCGGCTCGACACTGTGTTTCATCATTGACCGTACCCGTCAGCCTGACACCATGAGCCGCCTCTATCGCATCGGCGAGCCTATCGACTCCCAAGGCCTGTTTCTCGCCACCGATTTCGCTGAAATGGCCAATGACGGCCCGTTATGGCTGATCGCGCCTTGGGGCAGTCGCCTGGCTGCCGAAGCAGCAAAACTCTGCGAAGAAGATTACGCCGGCATTGCACTCATCACTGATGAGCCGGCCAAGGCACTGGCCCATGCTCGCTGGCTGCTGCGTGCCAACGATGGGTCCGGCGGTCAAAGCCTTCTGAGTTACCAAAAGCCAAGCCTTTGGGCCGCATTGGCCTATACCGCAGACGAAACTTCGCATCAGTTATTCGGCCCATGGCAACGCGTCTACAGCCCTGCCCCGGTTCACTTTGGCAGCAGTCGGGGCCATTGGCTAAGCTGGCGCAGCGTTTCGGAACTTGAATGGCTGGGCGACGTCTCAGCGTTCAACCTGCCACCAGCAGCGCCAAAGGTTCAGGAATATCTGGGCTGGGTTTATTGGGTTGATGAGCATTACGCCATCTATGGCGAACCCACTGACGAGGAACTGCCCAACCTCGTCGAAAACCTCAATGTACTGGTTGCCCACAACATTTATGAAGGTCGTCATTTACTGAAGCTGGGCCAGATCACCAACGGCCCGCTGCTCGAAGCGCAGCCTCAGTCAATGACCATCCTGCAATCCAGGGAAGAGTAGTTCTTCTAGGTTCAGCAGCTGCAGCAACTCTCCACCAGCGCTGCCTGATGACCCCGTCCGCGTAAAGAATGAATGGAAGCGAAATGGAAACTGGTATTTCGAAAGCCCCCAAGGAAAATCTCAACGGTCCAACTGCAAATGCATCGACCCAAACAGCAGCGGTTGAGAGCAAGCCAGCGCTGGAGCTTGATCCGCAGCCCAAAGCGCCTGACAGTTGTTCCAACGCGTTCGACAAGGTAAAGACACCTTGCTCGACGTCCTATGGTGAGGTGATTTACGCCACCAAGGAAAAAATGTTCTATCTATTGCCAGAACGTGCTGCCAGCTCGATCAAAGAAGCGATGAATGAACTTGAACAACATATCAGCGTAAGCAAGTCTCCAGAAGAACGGCTCAAGGGGATGAACACCGCAGGGCTGCTGGAATACTTCCTTGAGCCAAAGCTGACTAACTTCCTGCAAGGCGAGCAAAAAAGCCGAATGCTGGAAATCGAAGCTCAGGAGCCGGATATCGCGCAACCCACGATGGCTATGCGCTTGAAGGCTGTCAGCCGAGAAGCCCGCAATAGTGCGGCGCTGGACAAGCAACCGGACCAGAGCGAATACGCTCGCAATCGGGAACTTGCCAATCAACAACAAGCGAGTCTGCTTGAAGCCAACTCTGATGGGCAGAAACTGCAGCGGCTCTACAGCGAATGGAAGAAGCTGAAAAACATCGCCGTCGCGCAAGCCAAAGTAGCAGGCTACACCTACGAAAGTGGCAACCTGTTTTCTCCGGGAGCACTCGAAGCGAGAAGTCGTGTACAGACCTATCTGAAGGCACGTTCGGCACTCACCTCCAGTGGCAAGCTGACGACTCTGAAAGAAGAAGACTTCCAAAAAAACAAAAAAGCCTATCTGGACGCGACTAACTGCGTAATCGATGGCAAAGCCCGGATGTGTGGCTATTTGAAGGAAGTCGCCAACGAGCGCAAGAAAGTCGAAAAAGACTTCGCCGCGTATATTGATTCGATCTTGAAAGTTGCTGACTACGGTTTGGCCCTGCCGGAGTTTGCACTCATTCCCGACACTGGCGATATCAGTGCAGGCATCGAGAAATTCAAGGCTTACCTTGAGATGGAACAGCAACAGATCAAGCTCACCGAGCAGATCCGTTCGAAATATAAAGCCTGGATTGACGCGAGCGGGCAGAACGTCGCGGCACCTACAGGTATCGTTGAAGCGGAGCAAGCAGAATGGCAGCGTATCCAGCAAGCTCGTCTGAAGCTTCGTGAAGACGCCGAGGCAGCAGTGGCTGCTGCCTTGCCATTACGTCACCTGTTATGGGAGCCCGAGCAGTTTCAACCGAAACCGGAAGAGCGCTTGGTCAAGGCAGGATTTCCTTTGCGCGAAGTCGCGCTTTTCAATAGCCCCAACAGTCCAGTCAAACACTTGAGCTTGCTCAATCTTGAAGGCATCACAAAGGTGCTGAAAAAAGACGCAAGCGAAATCGGTGCCGCTGCAAGCAAGGACTTGCAGAAACTTCCAGGTAACAGCAACGGAAAGGCAGAGTCGGACTCTGACGACAACCCCTTCCATGAATGGCTTCGTGAACAAGGCGCTTTGGCCATCAAGGACCAACAGAGCGACTGGTTTGATGAAAAAGGCTGGTTTGACGTTGAGATGTTCCACTCTTACTTGAAGTCAAAGAACTACAAGGTCGAAACGTTTGAGGATGCGGGGGCGCGCAAAGATTGGGGGCTCCGTCTTCGTCAGTTGCTTTTTAAGGAAGAAGTCAGAAGCTCGTTGCGTCTGTTCGACAACAGCCCTCAAGCTCAACTGGTTCGCTGCCTCACCCCACCGCAGTCATCAATTCACACCGCTACCAAAGTCAGCGGCCCAAGCTTCAGCGTTGCGGATAATTTCAAAGCCTCCGCCAAAGCCGAAGCAAGTCTGGGAATCGACCTCGCTCGCGGTGAGGTTGAATTGATGAAAATGGATCTTCCGGGGAGAGATCAAGCGAAAGACATCCTGGTGCCTTACCTGGATTATGAGAAAAACCGCAAAAATCTGAACCTGGGTCGGTTCTCGATTCACTTGGGCGCTAGAGCCTGGGGGTATACGGGTGCAACCCTCCTCCTTTCTTCCAGCGTGCAGTTGGGCCGCGCGAACGTGCAAGGCGGGCTCAACCTTCCGGAAATCACCGATGCAAAACGCGCGGATACCACCAATGCGACTGCCGCAACCGCGCGAAGTGAACCTGTACTTGAGGGCGACGCTGCCAAGGTTCGGGTGGAAGACGGCGCTAAAGCCCAATTCAATCTTTTTGCTGGGGTGCAAGCCGGGATTCTGCTGACCGGTGCCTTGAACTGGGCACCACCAAAAGACATAGCAGCCCTGCGCGCAGCGCCAACACCGGGAATGAGTAACAGCGTCAACAGCACGAAAGCCAGCCAATGGTCGAGTCTAGCGAGACTGACAGCTGGATTTACTGCCGCTTACGGCCTCGGTGCAAACGCAGACATTGGCATTTCCTTGCACGAAGGCCGCTTCATCATGCGGTTCAAGGCCTCTCTCATTGTCGGCACAGGTGCCGGCGGCGAATTCCAGTTTGAAGTCGGGTATGACGGCGTTACTGACCTGATTAACCTGCTGCGCCGTGAGATGCACAAAAATCAGGACAAATCGCTGATTTTTGTGACGGATGATGCGGCTGATTACATCGATAAGCTCAACTTCCTAGGTGCTGCCGGCATGGAAGTAGCGATGTCTTATATGCAGGGTGTTGATATGGTGATGTCGTTGTATGAGGCGTTAACGGGGGGTGGTCGAGGTGGTACCGTTGCTCATACCATCATGACATATCGAAACCAAGCAGAGCTGGAAGAGTGGTTCATAGCAGCTACGCCGGGAGCGCTGGGCCCAATGCTAATGACACTTACCAGTGCAGCGGAAGCATTCAAAATTCCACTAAAGCTATCCGACAGCAGCCAGGCTTCCGAATATAGTCATGACCAAGCTCACCTTCTTCAGCAAAAAGCAATTGAGCGCATTCTTGGTTGGATATTAAAGCGCGCCGAAAAAGATGGAACTATTTCAAAGGCGAAAAGCCAATTTGAAGAAGCCTGTATGTGCATGAACAGGTTTGGGACAAAAGAGCAGAACCAAAACCAGAAGTACTGCGAGAACCGCCTGCACATGGATAACTTCATGTCAGAAGCAGTTATGCGACTTCAAGATCGAACAAGTGACGACACCCGAGCCCGATACAAAGCGCACGTAAAAACTCTTGGCGAGCGGCTAGACGGCTATTGCTCTCGGATTACACACTACGGAAGAACATATTTGCCAGGTGGAAAAGCAACCTATACCGGACCGGACGATAGCGTAAAATGATTAAAAATAAGCACTACAAATCAATAGCCCAAGTTTTTTTTGTGTTCCTAGCCTTTGCATCTCATTCCGCGATGGCGCTTACAAGCGATCAGGCGATTGCTAAAGAAAAAGGAATTACGCTTTTTAATCAATATAAATCTGCTGAAGCGGAACTTCGGATTGCTGCAGAAGCAGGTGACGCTGAAGCACAGTTCTACCTAGCTGAAGAAATCCGACAAAGAAGCCAATACATTACGCCTGAGGCAAAAAAATGGTTGGAAGCGGCAAGTGCACAGGGTGATCTGTACGCCATGCTTAGGCTCGCCCGCTCGGATAATGATCTCTGTACGACGATGAAAAACTGCCCTCCCGGGCAAAAAACTTCGGCAGAGTGGATGAATATAGTTAAAGAGTTGGCTACATCTAAAGCTGAAAAGGGTGACGCCGAATCCGCTTATGTCATGTATTTGGCGACTGGCCAGTTGGAGTGGTTAAAAAAATCCGCAGAGTCTGGTTTTGCTCAAGGTCAATGGCTGCTTGCTATTCGATATAAGGAAGGTAATGGATCCTTTTTGTTGCCTTGGAAACGGTCGGAAGCTGTCGAGAACTGGGCAAAGGCGTCTGCTCTTGGAGGCAATCCCAAGGGAATGATGGAGTACGCTGCCATTCTTTTCGAGAAGGGTGACATGGAAAGTTTTCGATATTGGAACGAACAGGCTGCCTCAATTGGCTTCGCCACTACGGTGTACGGGTATGGATCAGACCTGGCCCATGAGCCTGATACGTATGGCTTCCCTTATGACATAATCAAAGGGTACGCCTTGATTTATTTATTGAAAGAACTTGATGGCGGAGGCGGCATGGATGCCAACGTCAATGATAAGCTTCCTAAAATCGCTGCAAAAATGACACAAACGCAAATAGCGGAAGCAAAAGTATTCGCACAAAAGTGGAAAGCCACACACCCGCCGCTCTCTTTTTTCCCTGATAAGTTAGGTGACTAATACGGTCGCACCCCCTTAATTACTTTGAAAGACAGCGCTTGGAACTACTATATTTACTGGCGTGGGGAACTACACAAAATTGAACTACCCACGTCATCGCGCTAAATTTCAAGAAAGACTTTTGTCACATGTGGAAAAACAGTTAAGAGGATGCAACACGCAGAAGGACGAAGCAAGATGTTCCGCACACCAATAAAAGCCATGGCATTGATTGCATTAATATTTTCAACCTACGCTTTCGCTCAGCTCACTCCTGAACAAGAAGCCGCGAAAAAGCGCGGAATTACACTATTCAATCAATATAAAACAGCCGAACCCGAATTACGTATTGCAGCAGAAGCTGGAGATACGGAGGCTCAATTTTATTTAGGTGAAGAGCTACGCCAGCAGAGTCAGTATATAACCGCTGAAGCTCAGAACTGGTATGAAGCAGCGGCTCTTCAAGGCGACCTCTATGCAATGCTGCGATTAGCAACATCAGAAAACGACCTGTGCAACGTAATGAACAACTGCACTCAAAGCTCAAAAAAACGTACTGACTGGATTGACCTTTTAAACAAAGAAACGGAAAAAAGAGCGAACAACAACGATGGCGAAGCCATGTATGTTAAGTATTTGTACACTGGGCAATTAGAGTGGCTTGAAAAATCCGCTGAATTCAAATTCGCGAGAAGCCAATGGCTACTGGCAAGCCGGTACAAGGAAGGTGAGAAATTTTTTCTACCTTGGAAACGTTCGGAGGAAGTTGGGCGATTATTGAAGGCGTCGGCAGAAAATGGTTTCCCCGCAGGTATGCTTGAATATGCGGCGTATCTGTATGAACACGGAGGAGATCTCAGCGATGCTCGCTACTGGATCGAAGAAGCGGCCAAGACCGGCTATCAATCCGGGGTAAGCAGTTATGGAGCATACCTAGCACATGCCTCTTCCCTTTATGACTTCCCACTGGACTTAGTTAAAGGTTACGCGCTCACATCGCTTTT
>CAYLJQ010000433.1:0-6181 GCA_964383955.1 uncultured Heliomicrobium sp.
CTTTTTGGTGTCCATACACCAATGTATCTCCTGGCTGACATGGAACATGTGAAGGGCAAGCGCGTAACGTTTCGTTGGGTGGCAGATTAAGCCATCACTTCTCGGAACAGTACGCGACTATCAAGGAAGACCGGTTAACCTAGAACAAACCGGTTTTCCCTGATAGTAGGCGAAATAGGTCGTACTAAAACTATGGCTTTTATCTTGTTAAATCTTCAGTGATGCACAGATTGCAAATAGAAAGAGGCAAAATGAATTCACACATTCTACTTTTGGCAGTTGGATGCCTATTGATCGTCATTGCCGTGCTCGGAGGCGGCATCGAAGCCAGAGCGATCAGAGTTCCCAAGATCAGCGTCTGGCCTCGCATTCTGGCGGGCGTGATCGGATCGTTCTTTCTTGTACTAGCTTTCAGCATTGCTCCGGAACTCCTTCCTAAGCAGCCAATCACTTTCCAGGTGACGGATGAACTGGGCGAGGGACAAGTAAGTGAGCAAGTGCATTTGCTCATTGCCGGAAAGGAAGTTGGGGATATTTCGGTAAACGAACATTACCCTTCCGCAACGATAACCGTTTCCGTGCCTGGTGAAGGCAGGTATCAATACTCACTAACGGCAGATGCTCGTTTTCTTGACGATACCGGTGAGTTGCAACAGCTTATTGGCACAGGGCAGGGAGAGATTGATGTTCGAAGGGGAAAAGTCTTTACATTGGAAGGTACGATCAGTGGCGAGACTTGGCTGGCGCATTTGAAGGAGGTTCAATAATAAATGCACGCACCTCCTGCCAACCGATAAGCATCCAAAAACATCAAGGCGCAGCCAAGTGAATATCCGGCTGCGCCAATCTCAACACCAAAGCCGGGCGAAAGCAGCAGTTGGATTACAGTTCTATCGCTGAGGCGGAGTTGGCTCGCGCAAAGACTGCAAGCGAGTAGCGATCTCTTTTGCTAATTTTGGCGAAGCAGTTGTGGCCGTTAACTCTCTCAATTTTCCCGAAATAAGAAGTGTATTGTCAGTGCGGTGGGTGACGTTGTAATTCCACATCCAAGTCAAAAACGGCAATGTGATTTCCAATACCAAATCAGCCTCTTTAACATCCGCCACAAACTTCAGTTTTAGCCCCTGAAACTCCGGCAATTTGCGAAACTCGGCTTCCAGCACAGAAGAATTCAAGTACACAGTCTTCGAACGAACATAAATCGTTTCGGAAGTGCGAACCAGTTCCGCAAGATTTGCGTTCGTTGCGCCAGCAACCGCTCCACTATCAGCCGTAAACAGTTCCAAGTCTTCTGCATCGTAACCTTCAATTACGGACAAGGGTGATTGCTTCGCCGTGGCTCCCAATTCTCGCTGGACTTCTTGGGGCACAGTAGTCTGCAAATACTTGACCAGGCTTTCCAGTGTGACGATGCGCGCCTTGTCAGCAGCCTTCCCTTTGACGGCGTCCAGAAATACAGAAGTAAAGATTCCACGTTTTTTCGCCACAGAGCCATAAGCGAGTTCCCCAGCGTTTGCGGAAAAAAGCGTGGCATAAGCGCTCACTTCGTTCTTGAAAGAAAACTGTCGAGAGAAAGATTCGGAAACTGGCTTTTGCCGGAATGAATCAAACATCAGCATGATCTGCCCGGCGCCGCTTGCCTTCAGCAACGCTTTGAACCTGTCACTGGGAATTGCAGTGTCTACAAGCAACGCATCATTCGCTGTCAGGGAATCCGTGGCCAACAGATACGTTTTCCCAGCCGCTTCGAATTCGTGCCCTATAAAATAAACCAGCAAAAATCCGTCCTGCTTGACCCGACCAGGCAGCGCCGCCAATTGTTGCAGCAGCACACTGCGTAATGGCTGACGTTCTATCGGTTCGCCGGAAGCCAACAGCACGATGTTTTCCTGACGAAAGCCGCCGTTACGCACCAGCGCATCGGCTACTGCGCGAGCATCAGCGGCAGCGTAGTTAAATTTGCCAACCTGTTTGTCCAGGTAATCTTCCGCGCCAACCACCAGCGCAAAACGCTTTTCTGCCGCAGGCAATTCATCCACCAATCCGCTTCGCCCGCCAACACAGGGACGTTCGCCGTTGACCAACGCTTTCAGCGCCTCCGTTGCTTCGTCTTTTAGCTGGGAAGAATCGCTGCGGCCGCTCAAGGAAAGAACCTGTGTGTAATCCGATAGCTGTTGATTGACGATTTCCGTAATCTGACTGCATAGCGATTGCCCTTGTCTGCCCACGCGTTGATCTTTCGGCAGGGCGCGAAACTCGTCATTGAGTTTCTGAAATTTCATGGAACGGGCCATCGCGCGCAACCAATACGTGATTGGATCGTTGGCTGCGGGACTGTCTTTCAACTCAGCGGCTTTCGTTAATTGACTGATCGCCTGTTCAAAGTCCGGATTGGCTTGCCGCAGCAAAGTAAGTCCCAAACTTTGATACACCAGGCTTAGCCCTTCTGTGCGCAATTTGCTAAACGTTTGACTATCCAATCCCGTCGGCGGAGCCGGGTCTTCCAAATCCTTGAACGCACGGTTTGCATATCCTCTGCTGTGTTCCAGGTCGTTATAAAAATTGCCGATCATTCCCTTGTGAGCAGCCAGCGCCATCTTGGGCGTCACTTGCACAACCATCGCGCGGTCAGGGTATTGGGCTAAAAGCCCCTGCCCCAGCTTTAAGACCTGATCCAATCCGGACAAAGTGGGGGTGGATGAATATGCCTGAAAGGCTGATTCAAACACTTCCAGTTCGACTTTCCGAAGCTCAACTTTGATCTTTTCCGTTTCCGCGCTCATTGGGTATTTCCGCAAAAACGCTTTTCCCAAGGTCAGCCGCGTCGAGGGATTCTTTTCGTTTGAAAATTCCGCGTATACCGTGCGTTCTTCCTGTTCCCGTAGCGCCTGTTTGGTCCGTTCGCCCGCGCCGAGTTTTCCCAAACGATCCAACGTCGGCTGATCCACGCGAAAATCAATGCCAACTTTGCGAATTTGGCCGGCAATGACTTCGTCTCCTGCGTCAATTTTCAGCAACTGCTCGATTGTGCTGAGGCTTAGTGGACGTTCACTTTGCGGAATTTCGTATGCTGACGCCATCAACCCAGGCTGGCCATACTGGCCATACTGATGCGCCAATGCGATTGGAGCTAAAAATTGGCTGGCAAAGACAGTCAGGAGCAAGAACAATCGAGCCATAAATGTCCTCCACTGGGACGAAGTCGAACGCATTAACGACGGTTCAACACCTTGATTGTGTCAGTAATTTTCTGCCGGAACTTCCGAACTTCAGGCTGTTGCGGATTGAGCTTGAGCGACTGATTACATTCACGGAGCGCGCTCTGAAATTCTCCCTGGTTGTACAGTTGTTGCGCTCGCTGAAAATGCTCGGCCGCTTTTTGCTGATTGGCTTGGGTCTGAACTCGATTCGCAGTCGGCGATGGCACTGGCGCCACTGCCTGAGTTGATAACGTTTCCGGAGTCGCAGCAACACTTGCGCTGGGAGTTGGACGTGCTTCCACAGGGTTGGCTGGCGTGGCAGAAGGAGATGGCGACGGCTGCCCGCTGCCATTACTGGCGCTGTACTGATAAAACCCGTAACTGCTTGCCAACGCAATTGCCACAACAGCAATTCCGTAAAACACATACGGTTTGTTTCTGCGTGCAGGTGCGGTGGTAAACGGTGCGGTTTCAGCAACAACGTCTGCCTTCGGCGTCACGATTGGCCGACCTTGCGCATTTCTTGCCGGGCTTGGAGACTTTGCCGTAGCGTACAGGTCCTCCGTTGTTTGTTCCGCCAGATCGGAGCTTTTCAGCTTACCGGCTTTCGCCGCGACCCATGTTTCTTCCAAATCCTCGCTATCCGATTCGCGCAGATTTAACTCGATCTGAATCTGATTCAACAGCGCCAAGACTTCGCTGGCGCTTTGTGGTCGCTCTGCTGGGTCTTTCGCCAGCATTTCGTTTACCAGATTTTCAATGGCGAGCGGCGTTTCAGGCCGGATCACGCTGAGCGGTTGCGGCGGAACGGTCAGTTGCATCTGCACCAACTCGCCCATCGAAGAGCTGCTGAACGGCAACTGGCCTCCCAGCAAGCGATAGCTGATCACACCCAGCGAATAAATATCCGAACGTCCATCAATGTGCCCGCCGACGGTCAACTGTTCGGGGCTGGCGTATTGCGGCGTTCCCACCATCGCCGAAACCGGCGAATTGGCCGTGGTTTCTTCGATAATTTTCCCGATGCCGAAATCCAGCACTTTGATCTGATCGCGGCCATCCGGGGTATCAACCAGCATAATGTTCGATGGTTTCAGGTCGCGATGGATAACGCGCTTTGCATGGGCTTCGCTGAGCGCAGCCGTGATTTGCCGGATGATGCCAACCGCGCGTTTGAAACCAAAACTTCCTTGACTCGCCAATTCCTCATCCAGCGTCCGTCCTTCCAACCACTCCATCACGATGTAGGCAATGCCGTCCGGCGTGTGGCCCGCATCTTTCACGTCCACAATGTTTTCATGCGCCAGTCTGCCGGCCAGCTTGGCTTCGCGCTCGAACAATTCCACGACATAGTCATTGCCAATGGCCACATTCGGCTGAAGGATTTTGAAGGCGACCCGACGATCTATTCCCAAATGGTGCGCGCAATAAACGGCTCCCATTCCTCCCACTCCAACCAGCGCCAGAATCTTGTACCTGTCCATCAGCGTCTGTCCCACCAAGTGGTATGGGTCTTTCAAAGAAAGAACTTCCTGGTCGCTCGGACAGAATCGCTGCGACGCAGAATAATTTTGGCCACACTTTGGACAGTACTTCACTCTCATCTTAAAAGGTCACAGAGTTTTCAGCGTGGGCAAGAGGAAGAACAGAATGCCTTGCAGCCTGCGCTCACTAACTCTCGGACTTCATTGTACAACGCTTCTTCGCTGACACCATGGCCTTCAAGCTGGCGCGAAATTCCGGCAGGGTCATTCCCATCCAGATTTCCCGGAATTGCTCAAAAAGCTGCGACTGGCGTTGGCTATGGTCTGCTTTCAGCCGTTCCAGAACAACGATTTCCAGGCTTTCCGGGTTACGACGTTTGATCCGCGCTAGTTCAGTTTCCAGCACTGTGCGCTGTGTGACTTTGTCCTGGAAATTCCCCAGCAAATCCTGGCTGCGTTTCAGCAAGTCAATCAACAATGCCAGCCGGTCCGGAAAAAGATGGCGCAATTGTTCAGCGCTGTAGCGCAATCGTTTACCGGAAATTCTGAGGTTATGAAGTTGCTCTTCCGAAGGCAGGGTTCCAATGGCAGGCCAGTGCGAATAAAACTCTTTTAGTCGTGTGCGAAGAATTTTGCTTGCCGTCAGCTCAATGGGATCATCCGCAGAAACTCGTTTGACCTTAAGCGGCTTGCTCATGGCTTACCTCCTGCTGGTCGGCTGTCATTGCCGTATCGCTGGCCGAAAATTCACGCTTGAACGCGGCGTACTGTTCCCCCTGAAAGTAGGCAAGCAATTTCCGCAGTTTGCGTTTTCGCCTGGCTTCCAAACGGCGGATAAACGTTTCCAACGCGGTTTGCTCTTCAATCGGCGTGCTGGCAATGGCGGCTTTGTGCGCCCGCAATGTTTCGATCATCACATCCAGATCGCGCACACCGCCCAAGGTGTCAGCCAGGCGTTCCATGCTGTCGCGCCAGCGCTGCCGATCCGTTTTGGTGAAACAAGCCTCAAAATTTTTGATGGCCACGCGCAAGCGGCGAACGCCGACGCGCATGTCGTGAACGGCTTCGACATTTCCGGCCATTGCGTTTGTTTCGTGTTGAAGTATTGCTTGTTGAATTTCCAGGACCAATCCACGGGCAAAACTCGCTGTGGATTCCGGTTGGGGCGGAACCTCGCTCGTTTCCATACGCTTTTCTCCGAATTGGGATCAAGACTGAAAAGATTCTAAATGCCACAGTTTGCAGCCACAAGCCTACTGGCCCGGCTTCGAGGTTAATTCTTTGTTCAGTTCTGCAGGCTACAGAATTTGCCTGCGCGGTGAATGGCGGCATGCAAAGACTGAACATCTGCTGCCAACCTGTGAGGTTGCCTGAAACCAAAAAAATTTTCTGAAAAACTGGAAGAACCTTCCGATTGTGCGTTTTTTATCAGTGCCAGCATGATCTGCTGGTGTTGAGCAAGGATGTGGCGGTCCGATGCCGGTATTAACTACCCCC
>CAYLJQ010000434.1:0-6162 GCA_964383955.1 uncultured Heliomicrobium sp.
CAGATCAAACAATACGGCATTACTCAAATCATCTTTTTCACCTTGCCTGTGGCTTTAGACCAGACTCTCGCCGCTTATCACGATTGCTTGCGCTTGGCCTGCCAGACTGCCTCGATCAATCTGAGCTTCGTTGAAATTGACTTCGCATGAATAAGCGGAGCTTGGGCGAATTCATCATTTTGGATCAAAATTCAATAAACGGTTTTGACCGTAAACCGGCGAACATTCCTGAGCCGAAAAATGTCATAAAAATAGGGACATGGAATCATCATTACGCCCGGCTTCGTATTTCGAGGCGGCACTGCCGAATCAACATAAATTTTGGCAGTCGCCAGAAGCGACGAAAAACCAATCACTCAACATCTCCCTATTCAAATCACTCTGAAAAAGCCTGCCGGGAAGGCTGGAAATGGACAACGCCATGAAGAAGTCTCTATTCACGATTCTATGTTTTTGCTCCTTCACCATCGCCCAAGCGCAAAACTGGCCGTCCTTTCGCGGGCCGAACGCAACGGGCATTTCCAATTCAACCAACCTGCCTGTGACCTGGGACGCGGAAAAATCCCAGAACACAAAATGGAAAACGGCCATTCCGGGATTGTCACACGCCAGCCCTGTGGTCTGGGGCGACCGAATCTACGTCACAACCACCATCACCAGTCAGGCAAATGCCAGGTTCGATCCGAAAAGTGACGCGATTGATCATCGTGCGGATTTGGTTCAGCACAGTTGGCGCGTTTACTGCCTGGACAAAACCACCGGCAAAATTTTGTGGGAGCGCACCGCCTATGAAGGCGTGCCGAAGGTCAAACGGCACCCGAAAGCTTCGCACGCCAACGCAACGCCCGCGACCGATGGCCGTTATGTCATCGCGCACTTCGGCTCCGAAGGCTTGTACTGTTACGACATAAACGGCAAGCTGATTTGGAAACAGGATCTGGGCGTTCTTGATCCCGGCTTGAAAGGCGAGCCGGACGAACAATGGAGTTACGCCAGTTCGCCGATCATTTATCGCGATCTGGTGATTGTGCAGTGCGACTTGCAGAAAGATTCGTTTCTGACCGCTTTCAACGTCAAAGATGGCAAGCAGGCCTGGCGCGTGGCGCGCGATGAATGGCCTTCGTGGGCAACGCCGGTAATTTACGAAGGCAAATCGCGCACGGAACTGATTACCAGTTCGCCGCGCCACTTGCGCGCGCACGACCCGCTGACCGGCAAAGAACTTTGGCGGTTCCGCGACGAAATCGAAGTCAAATCGCCAACGCCGGTCATCGCCAATGACCTGATCTATTTTTCCGGCGGGTATCCATTGGGACGGCCAATCAATATTTTGCGGCCAGGCGGCAATGGAGACATCTCCTTGAAATCGGGTGAAACCCAGAACAGTTATTTTGTAGCCAGCGCGCGCAGTGGGCCGTATACGCCTACGCCGATTGTCGTCGGCGATTTCCTGTATAGTTGCAACGACCGCGGGCTGCTGATTTGTTACAACGCGCGTACTGGCGAACAAATTTACCAAACGCGCGTTGGCACAAAAGGCGCGACGTTTAGCGCTTCGCCCGTTGCCGCCGACGGAAAGTTATTTCTGGCCAGTGAAGACGGCGACGTGTATGTCGTCAAACTTGGCGGCCAATACGAACTGCTGGCAGTCAATCCGATGGGCGAAATCTGCATGGCGACGCCAGCGATTGCTGACAACACGATTATTGTTCGCACGCAAAAGCACGTGGTCGCCGTTGGGCAAACGCAAAAAACGTCTTTACAGCTTTCGCCCAGCGAAGTGATTGACGCGATGACAAAAGCCTGGAATGCGCACGATGCGGTAAACTTCGCGGCGCACTTGCACCCGGACATCGAGTTGAAAGAAGTCGGCCAGACAAATGTCATACGTCGCGGACGGCAAGCGTTTCAGGAATCGGCGGAGGGATATTTTCGCAAGCACCCGAAAGTTCGTGTTGAAATTTTGAAACGCATCACCGAGGGCGCGTTCGTCATTGACCAGGAACGGTTGTCTGGCATGGAAGGGCAGCCGGACAAAGTGCAGACTGTAATTTTAGAAGTCCGCGATGGGCTGGTAATTCGATTGTGGGGCTTGCCGGAGGATTTGAAGTAAAGGATGACAGCTTTCGATTTTCACTTACCGACGCGCGTGGTTTTCGGCCTGGGAGTTTTTGAACAACTTGGCCAGATCGCGCGCGAACTTGGATTCAAACGTTCGTTGTTGGTTGCCGATGATGGGATGCTGGCTTGCGGTTATGTTGATGAAGCAACCAGGCTGCTGAACGCGTCCGGCATCACAACGTTTCACTTTCATGGCTTTGGTGAAAACCCTGATTCGGCGATGGTCGAAGCCGGTCGCGCTTTTGCCGAACCGCTGAAGCCGGATTCGATCATCGCGCTTGGCGGCGGCAGTTCGATGGATTGCGCCAAAGGCATCGGTTTCGTCTTGGCTGGCGGCGGCGCGATGCGCGATTACTGGGGACACGATAAGTTGTCGGCAAAACTTGAAGCGGACCCAAAGCTGCCCCGAATGCTTCCGATGCTGTGCGTGCCAACCACCGCCGGAACCGGCAGCGACGGCCAAAGTTACGCGCTGATTTCCGACGCCGAAACGCATGTCAAAATGGCGTGCGGAGACAAGCTGGCAGCATTCAAAGTCGCGCTGCTTGATCCGCGATTGACCGTGACGATGCCTGCGGAACTGACGGCAATTTCCGGCTACGACGCCCTTTCCCATGCCGTCGAATCTTACGTCACCCAAAAACGCAATCCGATTTCAGACCTGTTTGCACGCGAAGCCTGGCGATTGTTGTCGGCAAATTACGAGATGGTGTTGGCCGCGCCAAAAAATCTGGAAGCGCGCGGAGCAATGCTCCTGGGCGCGTTTTTCGCAGGAACGGCAATTGAAAATTCGATGCTGGGCGCGACCCACGCCTGCGCCAATCCGCTGACGAAAAACTTCGGCACAACACACGGCGTGGCCATTGGCTTGATGCTGCCGCACGTCGTTCGCTGGAATAAAGATGCAGTCGGCGCGCGATACAAGGAACTGGCGGCGATTGCCGGACTGGCCAGCGAGGAAGCAAATGAAGGGAACGCGGTTGAAAATCTGGCCCGACGTTTGGAACAATTACGCGCGGCAGGAGGGCTGCCAGGCAATCTGAATTCAATTGGAGTGACGAATAACGACCTGCCCCGCTTGGCCGAAGAAGCGGCGAAGCAATGGACGGGCAGCTTCAATCCGCGCGATTGGAGCAAGGAAGGAGCAATAGAGGTTTATGAAAAAGCGTATAAATGAAATGTTCAGAGTACAGCCTTCAGGCGGAAACTTACTTGCGCGAGTCTTCCGGCTAAAACCAATACTCAAAACTTTCTTGATAGGTCTTTTCCTTTTGAGCGTGGACCCGCTTGCTACCGCGCGCGGTACTGTACCGATGCAAACTGCGGATTCCTGGCCGCAGTTTCGCGCCAACTACAATCTGACGGGCGTCGCGGCTTCAACCGTGCCGGACAACCTAAAGCTGCTCTGGACGTTCGAGGCTGGAAAATCCGCCGACGCTTCCATTGAATCGTCACCGGCAATTGCCAATGGGACGGTTTATGTCGGTTGCGCGACCGGCGAATTGCTGGCAGTTGATCTGTGGAGCGGCAAGCTGAAGTGGAAATACAAAACCAAAGACATGGTGTTGGAATCTTCGCCCGCTGTTGGCGGCGGAATGGTTTTCATAGGCGATCAAGCCGGAGTATTCCACGCCGTTAACGCGGCAACCGGTCAGGGCGTGTGGAGCTATCCAACCGGCACGGAAATCAAATGCTCTCCGGTCATCGTCGGCGACAAAGTCCTGATCGGCGGGTACGACGGATACCTGTACTGCTTCCAGATGCGCGACGGCAAAACGGCTTGGCGTTTCAAAACGGACAATTACGTTCACGGCACGCCGGCGGTGGTTGATGGCGTAGCCTATTTCGCCGGCTGCGACGAAATCTTTCACGGCATACGCATCACTGACGGCAAAGAAGTTGTGCGCGTTCCTGCCGGAGGCAACACGGCGTCATCGGTGGCAACCAACGGAACGTCGTTTTTCTTCGGCAACTTCAATAACGAAGTCGTCAGGCTGGACATGAAACTGAAAAAACAGGCCTGGCTGTACACGCATCCTCAGCGGCAGTTTCCCTTTTATTCGTCGGCAGCGCTGGTTGACGGCAAAGTCGTTATCGGCGGGCGCGACAAAATGGTTCATTGCCTGAACGCCGCCACCGGCAAAGCTATCTGGACATTCCGCACCAACGCGCGTGTCGAATCTTCTCCGGCAATTGCAGGCGGGAAAGTCTATGTCGGCTCAAACGATGGCCGTTTTTACGTTCTGGATTTGGCCAAGGGAACCAAGCTGTGGGAATTCAACGCGGGCGGCGCAATGTCTGCTTCCCCGGCAATCGCCAGCGGGCGCGTCGTCATCGGCGATCAAAACGGCAAGCTGTATTGCTTCGGCGCGTAACTTTTTGCAGCATTGCCATAATCCGGGTAGCATCCTGTTTCTGAGGTAATTACGATGGAAACACAACCAGCAAAGATTTCTACTGATCAGATTCTTTCAGCCGTGGCGCAATTGAGTTTGGCAGAAATAGAGCAGGTGTTCAGCCGGGTGTTGACACTACAAGCCGAACGAAAGGCTGATCATTTGCCTGTTGAAGAGTCACGTTTGCTTGCTCGAATCAATCAGGGATCGCCTTCACAACTGCGTGACCGTATTTCCGTTTTGAGAACCAAACGAGAAGGCGATTCAATTTCCGACACCGAATATGAGGAGCTGACTAACCTGACTGATCAGTCTGAAGAGATACACGCTGAACGAATGACGGCAATGGTGGAACTGGCAAAGCTGCGCGGCATCAGCCTGCCAGTGCTGATGGAACAACTCGGCATTCATTTTCCTGAATATGTCTGATCAATACGTGCCTGCCGAGTTGCGCCGCTTTATTACGGAACTGGCACAAAACTGCTGTGAATATTGTCGCCTTCAAGCCAGCTACTCGGCAGATTCTTTCACCATAGATCATATTCTTCCGCGAGCGCAGGATGGACTGACTGTTGCAGAAAACCTTGCGCTTTGCTGTAACGGGTGCAATCAGCACAAATCCGCAAAAACGTTTGCAACTGACCCTGCCACGGAATTGTTAACTGCCCTATTCAATCCTCGCCAGCAACGTTGGCTTGAACACTTTGCCTGGAACGATGATTTCACGTTGATGCTTGGCTTGACTCCAACCGGACGCGCAACAATTGAAGCCTTGCGGCTAAATAGGGCAGGTTTGGTAAATCTACGCCGCGCGCTTTACGCCATTGGCGAACATCCACCAAAACTGTGAACGCATGAACTCTAAAGTCGTCGCCATCATTCCGGCTCGCTATGCTTCGACACGATTGCCAGGCAAACCGATTCTGGACATCGGCGGCAAACCGATGGTTGTCCGTGTCGCCGAACGCGCTCGACAAGTTTCCGCGATCAATCGGGTCATCATTGCCACCGATGACCAACGAATCTTTGATGCTGTTGCTGCGGCAGGCGAAGAAGTGATGTTGACTTCGCCGGATCATCCTACCGGAACAGACAGATTGGCAGAAGTTGCCGCGAAGCTGGACGCCGAAATCATCGTCAACGTCCAAGGCGACGAACCCTTGATCGAACCCGCGACGATTGAAGCCGCGCTGGCTCCGCTGCTGGCTGACAGTTCCATTGTGATGAGCACCACCAGCGAACCGATTGAATCTGCCGCAGATTTGCTGAATCCCAACGTCGTCAAAGTCGTCACTGATCCGGCGTGCTTTGCGCTGTACTTTTCGCGCAGCCCAATTCCCTTCCCTCGTGCGGCAGTTCAACAGCATGGATCGCTGGAAGCCGCGCTTGCCGCTGAACCTGCCCTGCTCGGTCGTTATGCCAAACACACAGGAATGTACGTTTATCGCCGAGAGTTTTTGCTGAAGTACGCCAAACTGCCTTCGACGCCGTTGGAACAAACAGAACTGCTGGAACAATTGCGGGCGTTAGAGCACGGCCACAAGATCAAAGTCGTCAAAGTCGCGCATCGTTCCATTGGCGTGGATACGCCGGAAGATTTAGAGCGCGTCAGACAAATCTATCGATAGGATTGATTTTCATCCTG
>CAYLJQ010000435.1:0-6158 GCA_964383955.1 uncultured Heliomicrobium sp.
ACGTCTATGGGAGTGAAGTAACCTTGTCCCAGTCCATTTGGTTCCGCCGCCAGATACGTTTCTCTGCGGCGGCTGTATTCCGCAGAAACATCGGCCAGATTCAAGCCCGAACCGATATTGTCCCAGTTAATATCCGTTACGCCGAAATCGCGCGCGGCATTTTGCGCAATCGCAATGGCTGACTTGTAATCCACATTGTGATTCCAGCGCGCTGCGGGCATCACTTTGGGGAAGATCAGAAATGTCGCTGCATAGCCGATCAGGGAAAAGAGAATCAACGCCAGCCAGCCTCGCGTTTTCATTCGGTCGCTCTCCTGGGGTTAGGGTTTGCTTTCAATGAAACTTTCAATTTTATCCATGCGAACGATGACGGCGGTCAGATCGTCTTCATTGCCTTGTTTTTTGGCGCGCTGAGAGCACTTGTTGATGCTGTCAGTCAACGCGCGCTGCAATTCAGCGGTGTCTTTTTCGTTGGATGCTTTGAGAGTTTTTGCCAGTTCGGCGTCCGGACTGCTTTTGATCAGTTGCAGATTTTTGGCCAGCCCGTCTGTGTAAATCACTACGCTGTCGCCCTCATCCAGATTGAATGTTCCTTCGATGACGGTGACATGTTTTGTTGAATCGCCCCGAACGGAAAATTTGATTTCCGTCTCTTCCGGCGTCAGCAAGCCGTCAGAATCCTGTTTTTTCGCAGCCATCACCAATGGGAAGGCTCCGGCCCTGGCATAGCGCAATCTCCCGTCAGCGGCATCAATCACCACGTACGCCAATCCGACCGCAGATTCTTCATCCAGCAATGTCGCCAGGCGGCTTTGCAAACTGCGTATGACTTCAGTTGGAGAATCATCCGCCCGCTGGTTGCCCATAATTTTGGGCATCAAAAAGCCTTTGGCAAACGCAATGGACAACGCCGAACCTAATCCGCGACCACCGCCTTCGGCGACCAGCAAACCGATTTTGCCCGGTTCAAGCTGGAAAACATCGTAGAAATCTCCGCCGACTTCAAAAGCGGGCAAGCAGATTGCCGCGATGGAAAAGTAATTGCTTTTGGGAATTGTCGCGGGCATTAACCGCTGTTGGGCCTGGCTGGCTGCGGAAACTTCCGCCTGCATGGAAAGCCGTTCGGCAAGCAAGCCTGCATAAAGCGGTCTGACCTCTTCTTCTTGGTAAACTTTGCCTTTGAAGAAAAAATACAGCTCTACCAACAAAGCCAGCACCACAATGGAAATGGAAATCAGCCCGGCCTGACGAATTGACTGCGCGGGTTGTGCCGCCATGCCGATCGCGAACGAAAAGAAGGTTGGTGCTGCGACCGCAATAATTGCCGTCAGAAGGTCAAAGCTTAAAAAGGCAATCAACACCAAGACAGCTCTGACTGTAGCCGTGACCAGAGTGCCTTCCCACGGACGGAAATCCAGATACGGCGCAGCGCAGGAGGCCCAGATAAACAAGAAGACAAATACTATTCTGGCTCGCCCGAGTTTTTGCCTTCGCAAAAAGAACGGCAATGGAACCAGCAAACCGATGACAATGATCACCATGACATCGGTTGGCCATGCGGCGAATGCCGCCACCGTCGGAAAATAACCAAGCCAGGCATTTAGCAATGGGTTGATCGGTTCGCCTTTTCCAGGAATTACTGTCCAGGGCAACGTCGAAAGCTGAAAGCCGAGCATCAGCCAGCCGCCGATTGCCAGCCCCGAAACGACCGAACGCGCTACATTGCGCGAAAACACTTTTCCGACCAGAAACGCGTCCAGCGATGTTAATTTGCCCGGATAGGCTTCCCGAATGTCACCCTCGCCCCCGCCGTATGCCATGCCCACAAACAGTCCAATCACCAGATAAAACATGGAGGTTGAAAACTGAATCACCCAATCCGGCACCGGAAATCCCGGGGTACCAGCAACCTGTGCAATAACAATGTCAGAAGCCAGAATGAAGCTGGACATGGCCGCGGCAAATCCCAACACCAAAACGCCCACCCGCTGGTAGGAAACTTCTTTTTGCCTGGCTCGTTGCACAAACCGGTAAATGCCGAAAATCACGCTGATCGCCACGACCAGGCAAAAAGCAGCCAGGCTAATGATTTTCAGCCATTTTCGCTCGTTGTGATGAACTTTGACGAATTCCGGGTCAACTCTTCCAGTCAGCCGATCGGAAACCAGTGTGTTGCCGTTTACCACCAGAAAGCTTTCCAGTTTCAGTTCGGGGATTGTGTTGAGCGGCCATTTCCAGGTGTACTTCCGGCTGACTCCTTTGGCTCTTAAAACCCCAGGGCCTGGCGGCGCTGAGCCTGGCGGCGCGTCCAACTGCAATTCGCCGGAAAAGGGCACGCCAGCCGCATCCAACCGGCGTTGCAGCGCTTCTGTCGCGATTTTTCTGGCGACGGGTTCACCTGCATCTTCGACCTCGCCGGACTTTTGTGATTTGTAGCTATGACTGATGACGCGCCCATCAACCGCCATTTCGACTTCGAAGTTTTCGCTGCGATCCGGCGAGCGCAACAAGACGGCAATCTTGGTTGCCGGCAAAACCTTTGTTGAAAGCTCGCGCTCCGCGTTTCCAGGCAATTGCTGGTAATAGTACAGATCGTTCTCCGGCTTTAACCAGCAGATGCTGCTCCAGTTTGTGTGGTCAATGCCTTTGGATGTGGCAACGCCGGAGGCAATGGCAATGGCCTGGTTGCGGTCAATTGCCAGATTGGCGCGGGCAGCAGTGTCATACTTCAACACCAGCCAAACGCCGAACACGTAGGCCAGCGGGGAAAGCAGCAGTAACGCGATCCCGGTGCTGCGCGCCGAACTGGAAAATATCTTTTTGAGCATTATTTTTTAGGATGGCTTTCGATGTATTTGCGAACAAACTCATTCAAGTGCGGAGCATTCACCAATCCAACTTTTTTGGCTTCCTCTTCTGCCTTTTCAATCGTCCAGCCGTCACGAACCACGCGGCGAATCATCCAGAACGCTCCAACGCGAATGGCCGCTGTGCAATGTATGAACATTGGCCGATTGGCGGGGTCGTCTGTGATCTTCAAAAACTCATCCACCTGCTCATCTTTCGGGTTCGCGTAAACGACAGGGATGTTGAAGTATTTCAGGCCCAGCTTTTTCGCCTCCGCTTCTTCTTCTTCGGCTCGATGCTCACTAGGTTGTCGCAAATTGATGATCGCTTTAACGCCGTCGGCTTTCAGTTTTGCCAGATGTTCTAACCGCGGTTGAGCGCCAGTGCAAAACTGATCGTTGACCTTCAGAAAATTTCGGATCGGTGGGACTTCCTGAGCCTGTGCAGGCTCCTGTTTCGGGGCTTCCTGCGCAAAACCAACGCTGCAAAGACTGAGCAGCAGAATCGTCAAACAAATGCCTGAAACTCGCTTCATCAAACTTCTCCTATTTTGAGTTGGGCTGATAAGCCGTGGTTCGTGCAGGTTAAGAACCTGCACGAACCAATGATTTGTAATGCAGGGTAGGAGCCTGCATTACGCGCGTTCATCTGAAAATCACTGTGAGTTGTGTTTGGGTTCGCCATCTACTCTTCGTCTTCGCGCAATTTCGCCAAAACGGAAAAGTCTTCCAGCGTTGTGGTGTCGCCAACGGTTTGCGAGCCGGAAGCAATGTCGCGCAACAGCCGGCGCATGATTTTGCCCGAGCGGGTTTTCGGCAGCATATCGCTAAACCGAATGTCGTCAGGTTTAGCCATCGGGCCGATTTCTTTGGCGACGTGTTTGCGAAGTTCTTCTTTCAATTCTTGTAGCGCTGCAGGATTTTGCGGCTCTACGTATCCAGATTCCAGCGTGACAAAGGCTGAAACTGCCTGGCCTTTCAGATCATCGGGGCGGCCGACGACTGCGGCTTCGGCAACGGCTGGATGCGAAACCAGCGCGCTTTCAATCTCCATCGTGCCAAGTCTGTGACCACTGACATTGATCACATCATCCACGCGGTCCATTAACCAGAAATAGCCGTCGTCATCGCGGCGGGCTCCGTCACCTGTGAAATAGCAGCCCTGTATGTCTGACCAGTATTGTTTCTTGTAGCGGTCAGGGTCGCCGTAAATCGTACGCAGCATACCGGGCCAGGGTTTGGTGATGACCAAAAATCCGCCTTGGTTCTTCCCGACTGATTCGCCTTCGCGAGTTTGAATGTCCGGAACGATGCCTGGGAAGGGAAGTGTTGCCGAACCGGGTTTGGTCGCAACCGCGCCGGGAATCGGCGAAATCAAAATGCCGCCGGTTTCGGTCTGCCACCAGGTATCGACAATCGGGCAGCGCTCTTTGCCGATGACGCGGTGATACCACATCCAGGCTTCGGGATTGATCGGTTCGCCGACTGAGCCAAGCAGGCGCAAGCTGGATAAATCGTATTTCTCCGGCCACTGCTCGCCCCACTTGATAAATGTGCGAATCGCCGTCGGAGCCGTGTACAGAATGTTGACTTTGTGTCGTTCGATGATTTGCCAGAACCGGCCAAAGTCCGGCGTGTTCGGCGCACCTTCGTACATCACGACTGAAGCGCCGTTTTGCATTGGACCGTAAACAATATAGCTGTGGCCTGTGACCCAACCGATGTCCGCCGTACACCAATATGTGTCGTCGTCTTTTAGGTCGAAAACCCATTTTGTTGTGATGTAGGTATGAACTGCGTAGCCGCCCGTCGTGTGAACAATGCCCTTCGGTTTTCCGGTCGTTCCTGAGGTGTAAAGAATGTAGAGCGGGTGTTCAGCGTCCAGCGGTTCCGCAGGGCAAACGTCTGAAGCCGTTTCCATCAACTGGTGATACCAGTGATCCCGACCAGCTTCCATTTGAATTTCGTTTTTGCAGCGTTCGACGACGACGACCTTTTTGACACTTGGGCAATCCTTGATTGCACCATCCACCGCAGGTTTCAGTGGTAGAGCCGATCCTCGGCGATAGCCTCCATCGGCAGTGATGACGGCTTTGGCTTCGGCATCGTTGATGCGGTCTTTCAATGCTTCCGATGAAAAGCCTCCGAAGATGATCGAATGCGTCGCTCCGATGCGCGCGCAGGCCAACATTGCCACAGGCAATTCGGGAATCATCGGCATGTAAATCGCCACGCGGTCGCCTTTTTCCACGCCCAGGCCTTTCAACACGTTGGCGAATTTGCAGACTTCGCGGTGAAGCTGTTGATACGTCAGTGTGCGCTGATCGCCGGGTTCGCCTTCCCAGATGATAGCGGCTTTGTTTTTGCGCCAACCGGAAAGATGGCGGTCCAGGCAGTTGTACGAAATGTTGGTCTGGCCACCGACAAACCACTGGGCAAACGGTTCGTTCCACTCCAGAACTTTGTCCCAAGGCTTGAACCAATGAAGCTCGCTGGCGATTTCTGCCCAAAAGCCTTCGGGATCTTCGACAGAGCTTTTGTAAATTTGATCGTACTGCTCGCGGCTGGTGATGTGCGCCGACGCGCTGAATTCAGTTGATGGCGAAAAGACACGGTCTTCTTTCAGCAAAGAATTGATGTCTGGTTGCTGCGACATTCTTCCTCCGAAACAATTTATGGATTGAGATTGCAGGTGCGACAGGCATAATACCTGCGCCGTTTCAGACTGACAATCGTATAAGCTAGGAGCCAAACTCAATGAGCCAACAACGCGCACTTGAACTGATTCGCGAAGCCAAACAAACGTATGTCACTAGTCTGGAACTTTCTGGTCAAGAACTGACGGCCTTTATTAAGAATTCAAATCTTACAGTAGGAGATTGTGCCTGTGGCAGATTGGTGGCTAGTTAACTATAAAACTCAAATTGAAATCGCTCAATTTATTGACTCGGCTTGTTTTCGAGTAATTAATCATTTCAATGACCATCACACTGAAAACAACCTTACTGCCGCTTTAGGTCAGGAACTGATGCAAAGGCCTCTTATTTTGAACGATACCGTGGTGACGTTTAAGTATCGTAACTTTGGTGAGCGCAAAGAGGAGTCTGTGACTGGGGCAGATGGTGGGATAATAGCGAGGATTAGAACTCAGACCGATTACGTGGAAAAAGGAGTTCTATTTCAAGCAAAGAAACTGCCTGAATATCACCCCGTCCTCGATTTAAGTCTTACATCCAAAGAGGCTCAGCGACTTAAAGATCAAATTGATAAAATGCTAAGAGAAGGTAAAATTGATGAAGTTTTTGATAAAGT
>CAYLJQ010000436.1:0-6155 GCA_964383955.1 uncultured Heliomicrobium sp.
CTCCCCTGCTTTGTTGTCTATATAGTCTTTATTTGAAATGGGATTATAGCCGTTATCACCTTCCTTTCGCCATCCAGCCCGGTTGTTTATACTGCAACTTAACTTCTGGACGTTTTCATCAGTAATTCATTCAATATCAAAAATATGTTCGATAAACTTCATGAAGAGTGCGGCGTCTTCGGCATTTACGGCCACGAAGAATCAGCCAAACTTGCTTATCTGGGACTGTATGCGCTTCAACATCGCGGACAGGAATCGGCTGGAATTGTTTCGTCTGATCGCGAACGGCTGCATGCCGAACGCGGTATGGGGTATGTCGGCGATATCTTCAAAGAAGAAACTCTCGCGCGTTTGCCCGGACCTTCGGCCATCGGTCACGTCCGGTATTCTACTGCTGGCAAGGTCAGCCTGAACGAAGCCCAGCCGTTTTCTGTCAAATGCGGCTTCGGCCAGATTGCGCTTTGTCACAACGGCAACCTTCCAGACGCGACTGAAGCTCGCCTGCAATTGGAACAAGACGGCGCGATTTTTTCTTCGACTTCTGACACCGAAGTCGTGCTGCACCGTATTGCGCGCTCGCGCGCAGGCAACATAGTCGAAGCGATCGTTGAAGCTTTGAAAAACGAGCAAGGCGCGTTTTCGATGTTGTTTGTCACGCCGGACAAGCTAATCGCCGCGCGCGACCCTCGCGGGTTTCGTCCGCTGTGTATGGGCGAACTGGAAGGCGCGACAGTGTTTGCGTCTGAAACCTGCGCGTTCGACCTGATCGGCGCAACGTACCTGCGCGATGTTGAGCCGGGCGAAGTTGTGGTTGTCGAAGCCACTGGAGTTCGCAGCCTGCGCCCGTTTGCAGCCAAACCGACTTCGCATTGCGTTTTCGAGCATGTGTACTTCTCTCGGCCCGATTCGCTGGTTTTTGGTCGCAGCGTCAATAAAAGCCGCCATCTGTTTGGCCGTCATCTGGCGCGTGAGCATGCTGTGAACGCTGACATTGTCGTGCCTGTGCCGGATTCCGGCGTCGCCGCAGCAATTGGCTTTGCAGCGGAATCCGGGTTGAAATTTCGCTTTGGGTTGATGCGAAATCATTATGTTGGCCGCACGTTTATCGAGCCGCGCTCGTCCATTCGTCATTTCGGCGTCAAGATCAAACTCAATCCTGTTCGTGACCTGATCGAAGGCAAACGCGTCGTATTGATTGACGATTCGATTGTTCGCGGCACCACTTCCAAAAAAATCGTGAAGATGGTGCGTGACGCCGGGGCGCGCGAAGTTCACATGCGAATCAGTTGTCCGCCGACAATTGCGCCCTGTTATTACGGCGTGGACACACCGACGAGCGAAGAGCTGATTGCCGCGCAAAATTCTGTCGAGGAAATTCGTCAGTTCCTGGAAGCAGATTCGCTTGGGTATTTAAGCATGCAAGGAATGCTGGAAGCTGTGGGCGATCCGGGCAACACGAAGTTCTGCACGGCCTGTTACACGGGCAGCTATCCGACTCAATTGGGAATCAATGTGATGACTTCGCGCCAGCGCGAATCCGTAGCGGCTGATTGACGATGCGATTTTTGCCAATTCGTTTTCTGAAAACCCTGCTGGCTATTGTTGTTGTCGCAGCAATTGTCGCTGGCACAATTTACTGGTTGCGGCGATATAAAAGTGAGCCGCCGCCGACTCCGCAGCCCTTTGAAACCAAAGGGAAACTGCAAGTTTTTGCATTGGATGTTGGCCAGGGCGACGGGTTATTGATCATTTCGCCCGGCGGCAAAACGGTTTTGATTGACGCAGGAAATGCGCGCGCTGGCGATGATGTGGTTGCTGCTTTGCAGCGCCGCAGCATACGAACAATTGACCTGGCCGTTGCCACGCATCCGCACGCCGATCATATTGCGGGCTTGCGCCGGGTGATTGGCAAACTCACGGTGAACAGCTTGCTTGACAGCGGGCAGAATTTTGCCAGCGACGAATTTGACCGGCTGCTGAGAGCCGTCAAAGCCAGAAAAGTTCAGTTCATTGCGGCAAAAAAAGGCTGGAGATTCAGCCTTGATTCGGGTGTGGAGCTTGAGGCGTTCAATCCGCGCGGTGACAACCGCTGGATCACCGAAGTCCGTGAAGGCGGCAGCGTTGAAAATGCCAACTCAGTTGTCTTGCGGTTGAGTTACGGCAATTTTGCGATGCTCTTTACCGGCGACGCCGAAGCTGAAACTGAAACCGAGTTGGTCAAAAATCGTTTTCCGCTTCGCGCTCAGGTGTTGAAGATTGGCCATCACGGCTCTCGTTATGCAACCAGCGAGAAATTCCTGAACGCTATCGCTCCGACAGCGGCAATTATTTCCTGCGGCGCGGATAACCGCTACGGTCATCCATCGCAACCGACGCTGGATCGGCTTAGAAAAGCGAATGTGCAAGTTCATCGCACCGATCTAAGCGGAGAAATCGCCGTTGTTTCCGACGGCAATACCTATCAAATTTCAGGACAGCGCCAGGCAAATCTGGCTTCGCTGTGGCAAGGCAGGATCGAAATGGACGTTCCGCTGATCCAGCCCCGGAAAGCAGTTGCGACTGCAAAATCGAAAAAAGAAGAAATTGACTGACGACAAAACCCAACCTCTTATGAACAATTCGATCACATACAAAGACGCAGGCGTGGATATTGACGCCGCCAATCAAGCCACCGCTCGCATCAAAAAGCTGGCGCGTTCGACTTTCAACGAAAATGTCATGTCGGAAATCGGCAGCTTCGGCGGCATGTTCAATGGTTTGTTCAACACCATACGCGAACCGGTGCTGGTGGCGAGCTGCGACGGCGTCGGCACAAAGCTGAAAGTCGCTTTTGCCGCAGGCATTCACGACACGGTCGGTTACGATCTGGTGGCGCATTGCATCAACGACATTCTGGTGCAGGGCGCGCGACCGCTTTTCTTTCTGGATTACATCGCCGTTGGCAAGCTGGATCCCGATGTGGTTGAAAAGCTGATTGAAGGTTTGGTGCGCGGTTGCCGCGAAGGCGAATGCGCGCTGCTGGGCGGCGAAACTGCCGAAATGCCGGAGCTCTACAAAGAAGGTGAATACGACATCGCCGGGTTTATCGTCGGCGTCGTAGACAAAAAGAAGACCATCAATGGAAATCGCATCACCGCCGGAGACGTTGTGATCGGTTTGCCTTCGCTGGGCTTGCACACCAATGGCTACAGCCTAGCGCGCAAACTTCTTTTCGATGTGGCTGGCTATCAAGTTGATCAGCACGTGCCGGAACTTGGCTGCACAGTTGGGGAAGAATTGTTGAAGCCGCACAAAAACTATCTGCCGTCGCTGGAACGTCTGATCGAACACGAAGGCGTCATCAAAGGTCTGGCCCACATTACGGGCGGCGGTTTGGTTGAAAACATTCCCCGCATTCTGCCGCGCAACGTTGATGTCGCCATTAAAGAAGGCAGTTGGCCGGTGTTGCCGGTTTACGATTTGATGCAAAAGATCGGCAATGTTCCGCGCGAAGACATGATACGAACTTTTAACATGGGCATCGGCATGGTTGTGATCACCAGCCCGCAGTTCCTGCAATTTGTACAAGACCAGTTCAATGTCGCACGCCAACCGCACTACATTATTGGCGAAGTCGTTGACGGTGAAAGCAAAGTCCGGTTCGTGTAACCACCCTTAACCAAGTAAAGATCATGAAAAAATCGGTTTCTCGCATTTCACTTTCAGTGCTTTGCGTTTTCGCATTGCTATTCCCTTTTCCAAGCCAAATCCAACATGCTCAGTCAAAGAAATTTGAGTTGACTGTAGACAGCATCATGCGTGGCCCTGACCTGGTAGGGTATGAACCCAGCCGCGTGTACTGGTCGCAGGACAGCCAGAGAGTTTATTTTCGCTGGAAGCGGGCGGGTGAACCTAGGCTGAAAGAAATGGATTTGTACGTCGTCAATCGCGACGGCAGCGGATTGCGCAAACTGACCGAAGACGAAGCCAAGCTCGCTCCGCCAACATTAGGGGAACTATCGAAAGACAAAAAGCTGACTGTGTTTGCCGAAGAAGGCGACATTTTCGTTTACGACCATGCGAAGGGTCAGCGGCGGCAGATTGTTGCAACCACAGAGGGTGAAAATAGCCCGCGTTTCACCGCCGACCAGAAAAGCATTTTGTTCGTTCGCCAGAACAATCTTTATTCGATGGCGCTTGATGGCGGTTCGCTGACGCAACTGACGGACATCCGCACAGGCGGTGGCGCGCCTGCCGCTCCGACAGTTGGCTTTGGTGGCGGAGGAGGTTTCGGCGGCGGTCAACGCCAAGGCGGTGGCGGCAATGCAGCACAAGCGGCACAAACCAGCCAAGTAACAACGCAAAGCGGTACCAGCCAGGATTTCCTCAAAAAAGAAGAGCGCGCATTGATTGAAGCCGTCAACGAACGCGTAAAAAATCGAGAAGAATTGGAAGCCAAGCGCAAGCAGCGGGAAACTCGCAAACCGTTTACGCCGCCTGCCGGTCAGTCGGTGGGCAATTTGTCTCTTTCGCCGGATGGCAAATACGTCATCACTACTGTGTTTCAACCGGCGACAGGTGCGAAAAATATCATCGTTCCAAATTACGTGACGGATTCCGGCTACACTGAAGACATCCCTGGCCGCAGCAAAGTTGGCGATGCGCAAGGACGCAGCCGGTTGGCGATTCTCTCTGTGAAAACCGGCGACGTAAATTGGGTAGACCACGGTCAGAAACAAGCGGCTGCGCCAACGGCGACTCCGGCGGCAGAATCCGGGCGGCAAGGGCCATCTTCTCCCCAGACGAATCAGGCGCAAGGGCAACAAGGTCAGGGCCGACGACCGCAAGAGCGTGACCGCGATGTCCAACTCGCCAACGCGCAATGGTCGGAAGATGGCCAGCACGCAGTTGCTTTGGCGCGCGCAGCAGACAACAAGGACCGCTGGATTCTGCTGATTGATCCGGCGACGGGAAAAACAAAAGTCCTGGACCATTTGCACGACGACGCCTGGGTTGGCGGCCCCGCTTCATTCACGCTGGGTTGGTTGCCAGACAACAAAACAGTTTACTTCGGATCGGAACGCGATGGCTGGTCGCATTTGTATACGGTTTCGATTGATGGCGGCGCGCCAAAACAACTGACTTCCGGCAAATTTGAAGTGTCCGACGTGCGCTTGTCTCAGGACAAAACAAAGTTCTTCTTCACTTCCAGCGAAGGCAGTCCCTTCGAACGGCATTTGTATTCAATGCCTGTTGGCGGCGGCGAACGCACACGCATTACAACCATGTCCGGCAATAACGATGCGACGATTTCACCGGATGAAACCACGCTGGCGATTATTCGTTCGTCCAGCAATCGTCCGCCGGAAATTTATCTTGCGCCGAACAAACCAAACGCGTCGGCCAGTGAAATCAAACAAGTGACCACTTCGCCAACGGAAGAATGGTTGAGTTACAACTGGGTTGAGCCGCCAATTGTGACCTTCAAAGCGCGTGACGGAGCAGAAGTGCCCGCGCGTTTGTACAAACCCGCAAACTGGAAAAAAGGCGGCCCGGCAGTGTTCTTTGTTCACGGAGCCGGCTACCTGCAGAACGTTCACAAATGGTGGAGCAGTTATTTCCGCGAATTTATGTTCCATCACTTGCTGGTTGAGCGTGGCTATTTGGTGATGGATGTCGATTATCGCGGCTCCGCCGGTTACGGGCGTGATTGGCGAACGGGGATTTATCGCCACATGGGCGGCAAGGATTTGACGGACCACACGGACGCCGCAAAATGGGTGGTTGCTGAACACGGCGTTGATCCCAAACGCATCGGGCTTTACGGTGGCAGTTACGGCGGGTTTATCACGCTGATGGCCATGTTCACGGAACCGGATGTTTTCGCGGCTGGCGCGGCGTTGCGTCCTGTTACCGATTGGGCGCATTACAATCACGGGTACACCGCAAATATCCTCAACGAACCACAAAACGACGTCGAAGCTTACAAGCAAAGTTCGCCCATTTACTTTGCCAACGGACTGAAAGGCGCGTTGCTGATTTGTCACGGCGTGGTGGACGTCAACGTCAATTTCCAGGATTCGGTGCGATTGGCTCAAAAGCTGATTGAGCTTCGTAAGGAAAATTGGGAATTGGCCATGTACCCGGTCGAAGACCACGGTTTCGTTCAGCCGAGC
>CAYLJQ010000437.1:0-6135 GCA_964383955.1 uncultured Heliomicrobium sp.
TTTTCCGGGCGGCTTCGGCGATTTCCAGAATCATGACGGTCCCTTCGGGAAACTTGCCGGATTTGATGAATTCACGGTACGACGACGGATTGATGTAAACGTGTTTGATGTCTTCGTCAGCGTTGGCGCTGGCGGGCGCGGGATTCGGCATGTAGTTGAGACCGGTCGAACTGCCGACGAAAACCCATTCTCGGTAACCTTCCGGTCGCAGCATCGTGTCTTTGCCTTCAAAAATGGCAGCAGGTTTTTCAACGGTTGCCGATTTCTGCGGCTTCGACTGGGCAGCGGCTTCGGGCGCGGGCGAAGAGATGGAACACAGCAGGCAGGTCACAATGAGGCCCGCGAGCGCAAAAGTTTTGATGAGCTTGGTGGCGATGTTCATGACGATTTCTCCTTGTTGGTGAATCTGGATGGAAGCGGGAACGATTCCCGGCAAAGTTACAGTAGTGAGTCTGCGCCGGAGCGTCTTGAACAAACACAGGCTTTTGGAAGCGAACACACGGCTTCGAACAGTGAAAGGAACCAGCAATGAGCGGTCAATGCAACAAACAGCTTCAGGCAGGCGAGTATTACGGCAGCGTCACCCGACGGCACCAGCTGAACGGAATTGTCTTGTCGAAATTGAAACACACCCAGCCGCGGGCGCTGCCTGCGCATTCGCACGAGTTCGGCTACTTTTCATTTTTGCTCAAAGGCGATTACGAAGAGTGGTACGGCAGACAAACCGTGACGCACAAACCGTTGACGCTGATGTGGCATCCGGGCGCGCTGCAACACCAAGACGCCGTTGGCCGGCGCGGCTGCCATTTTTTCAATGCAGAAGTGTCATCAGCGCGGCTGGAAGCATTGCGGGAATATTCCGCCCTCGCTTCCAGCCCCTTCGTCCTGCCTGGCGCGGAAGCTGGCTGGCTGATGATGCGGCTTTACCACGAATTCAACACCACGGAAGAAGGCTGTGAACTGGCGATGGAAGGTTTGTTGCTGGAATTGCTGGCAGCGCTGGTCCGTCGTCCGGTGCAAAACGAGCGACAAAAACCGCTCTGGCTGCGGCGAGTAGAAACCCGCTTGCGCGAGGAATTGGCCGAAAAACATTCGATGACCGAACTGGCCGCCGACGCTGGAGTTCACCCGGCGCATCTGGCTTCCGTCTTTCGCCGCTTTCATCGCACAACGGTTGGCGAATTTGTGCAGCAGCTTCGCATCGAAGCCGCGGGCGAAATGCTGCGACAACCGGAAACGCACTTGTCGGAACTGGCTCAGCAGTTGGGCTTTGCCGATCAAAGCCATTTTTCGCGCATCTTTCGTCGCTGGACGGGGATGACGCCCAAAGCGTGGCGAAGGCTTGTTTCTATACCTGGAGGAAACCATGACGAATTCATCTAAAACCCGACTGTCAAAACGAAATAGGAGGTGGTTATGTGGCTGGTAAATCCGTCTAGGTGTGTTACCCACGCCGTGGTAGCGCTGGTGGCAATAATTTTTTGCTCCGCACCTTTTCAGGTGAGTGAGTCGTTTTTAGATCAGCAGCGGCGCGAACAGCGTTACCAATTCACGGGCATCGTCAAATCCGTAGACAAACCAAAGCGCCGCGCGACGATCAAACACGACAAAGTCGAAGGGTTGATGGACCCAATGACCATGCCGTTTCTGATCAAAGACGAAAAAGCGTTGAATGAAATCCAACCCGGCGACCGGATCAAAGCAACGCTGGTTTCCACTGACGACGGAGCGCAATGGCTGGAAAAAGTCCTCATCACCGGCAAGGTCAATCAGGCAAACGCCTCGGTCGAGCCTGCAACTGAAACGATCACGCCATCCGTGTTGATGGGTGAATCAGGCCCTCGCACGCCGCCGCCTTCGCGATTCGATGCTGACCCGAACGCGCTGTACACCTGTTCGATGCATCTGGATTATCGCGCCGCCAAATCCGGTAAATGCCCTCGCTGTGGAATGGCGTTGGTTTCCATAGAACCCGGCATCCCTGAAGAGTTCGATCTGCAAATGAACGTTCTTCCCAAAATTCCGCAGCCGGGCAAACCGTTGAACCTGCGCTTTGGCGTCTTCAATCCGCGCACTGGTGCAAAGGTCACCAAGTTCGGGCTGATGCATGACAGGCCTTTTCACCTGTTTTTGATAAGCCAGGACTTGAGCGATTTTCAGCACATTCATCCGCGCCAGCTTGCCGACGGCAGTTTCGCCGTGCGCGCGACGTTACAGAAGGCAGGTTTGTACAAAGTGTACACGGACATTTATCCGCTTGAAGGCGCGCCGCAGGTATTGCAGACCTATCTTCCGGTTGCTGGCTGGACAGGAGACGTGATTGCCGGGCAGGCGAAACTGACGCCGGACAAGCTGATGACCAAAGTGGTCAAAGGGAGGCAGGTTGTTCCGACGGAAACTGACAAGCTAGGCGTCAATGCACGTGCGATGGAATCCAAACTTGCTGGCGATCTGAAGGTAGAGCTTGCGATTGAACGTCCGCCTCTGTTTAGCGGGCAAAAATCCACACTCAAGTTTCATTTGACGGATCCCGAAACCGGCCAACCCGTGCATGATTTGATTCCGTATCTGGGCGCGTGGGGACACATGCTGATTCTCAGCGAAGATCAAGCCGCAGTCGTGCATTCGCATCCGGAAGAACAAATTGATTTCGAAGATGATCCCGCCACACAGCGCGGCGGACCATCGCTTTCGTTTGATGCGCTGTTTCCCGCGCCCGGCAATTACCGCATCTGGACGCAGTTTTTGCGCGGACGCCAGGTGTTTACCGTTTCGTTCGATGTGCATGTCGAACGTGTTCACTGATCTTTGCCTAACCTACATTATGGAGGAATGAATGATTCATAAAGTTCTCAAAACAAGCATTATCCTGACGTTGACTGCCGTTATGCTGTTGGCTTCAACCCAGACGCAGGCCTACCCGCCGTTCTTGAAGCAAGCCGCTAAATTCGGCGCGAAAGATTGCACCGTTTGCCACACAAAACCCGAAGGCGGCGAAGGCTGGAATAAACGCGGCGAATGGTTGATGACCGAAAAAGACAAACGCAAGGCAGACAAGGTAGAAATTGACTGGCTGGGCGAGTATGGCGACAAAGCGACAGGAACTTCCGCTACGGCGTCGCAGGCCAACGACAAATGGGCGGAGCTGGAAGCCTATCACGATGTGATGTCGCAAACCTTTCATCCGGCGGAAGAAGGCAAATTGGAACCAATTCGCAAACGCGCTGGCGAACTGGCCGAGAAAGCCAAGCAGTGGCTAGATTCCAAACCGCCCAAAGTTTACGAATCGGCGGACATCAAAGCCTTACTGGTCAAGCTCAATGCGGAATCAAAGGCGCTGGCGGATTCGGTCGCCAAAAACGTCGGCGATGAACAGCTTAAAAAGAGCCTGACGGCGTTGCACGACCGCTTTCACGAAATCATCGGCGCTTGTCGCGACGAAAAGAAAAAACACCAATAACCCCAAAGGAGAAAATGTATGCAAACTCGAAGCTTCAAATTATTCGCGCTCGCGCTGTTGATCAGCGGGCTGGTTGTGTTCAGTCAGTTGTCGGACGCATCGGCGCACGACGGCCATAAAAAAGGCCACGCACCGGCGACTGCCAAACGCTTGCGCAATCCCGTCGAACACAGCACCGCTAACATCGAAAACGGCAAGGCGCTTTACGAAGCGAACTGCGCCGGTTGTCACGGCGCAGACGGCAAAGGCGAGAAGTACAACAAAACTGCCAAGGTCAAAGTGCCGGATTTGAGCACCCATTACGTCATGAACCTGACCGAAGGCGAAATTTTTTATGTCATCACCCACGGCATCAAAACCAGCGGCATGCCCGGTTACAAGCTGAAAGCCAGCGACCGCGAACGCTGGCAGTTGGTGCATTACGTCAAGCATTTCGGCATGAACGAAGACGATCATGCGGCAATGCCAGGCGGGGCGACGCAGGAAGTCGCGCTGCGGTTCAAGCCCGTGGTTGGCGACAAGTCTTTTACCTGCGGGCAAAGCTATGAAGGAATCGGTTCGACCAATTCCAAAATCACGCCGACGGATTTTCGGTTTTACGTCCATAACGTCCGGCTGATTGACGCCGCTGGCAAAGAAACTGCGGTCGCGCTGGAACAGGATGGCAAGTGGCAGGTGGACAACTTAGCGTTGCTGGATTTTGAAAACGGCAGCGGCCCTTGTTCCAACGGAACCGCCGACACCAACGACGTCATCAAAGGCAAAGCTCCGACGGGCAAATATGTTGGCGTGAAGTTTGCGGTCGGCGTGCCGTTTGAACGCAACCACGCCGACCCAGCCAAAGCGCCTTCGCCGCTGAACCTGACGCAACTGTTCTGGGTGTGGAATTCCGGTTACAAGTTCGCGCGCATTGAAATGCAAACGACGGGTTTGCCGCAGGGCTGGATGTTGCATCTGGGCAGCACAGGCTGCCAGCCGGGCGGCACGATGCAAACGATTCCGGCCAAATGCGAATTTGGCAATCGCGCTGAAATCACGCTCAGCAATTTCAACGTCAACGGCGATGTCGTCGTCACCGACCTGAAGAAGCTGCTGGACGGCGCAAATGTTGATGTCAATCAACCCAAAACTGCGCGCGGTTGCATGTCGGCGCAAAACGACGCGGATTGCGCGGCGTTGTTTGCCAACATCGGATTGCCATTCGCAGGCAAAGAATCGTCGGGGCAGAAATTCTTTTCGACGGAAAAAGGGGCTCACACGGCGCAATTGGGAAAATCCCAGGGCGCGAGGAACTAACCGCTTCGGTGACCGGCTGGCATTGGGGAATGCCAGCCGGGTTCCCCGCGCCCAAAATCCCTGCGGACAATCCGATGACGGCGGCAAAAGTCGAACTCGGTCGGCATCTGTTTTACGACACGCGGCTTTCCGTGAACGGCAAACAATCCTGCGCGTCGTGTCACGAACAGGCGAAAGCTTTTACGGATGGCAAAGCTCTGGCTGTCGGCACCACTGGCGAAACGCATCCGCGCAGTTCCATGAGCATCGTCAACATCGCATACACGCCGGTGCTGACCTGGGCGAATCCGAATATGAAACAGCTCGAACGCCAGGCGCTGGTTCCGATGTTTGGCGAACATCCGGTCGAACTGGGGTTGTCGGGCAAGGAAACCGAAGTGCTGGCCAGGCTGAAAGCCGAACCGCGTTATCAAAAACTCTTTCCTGAAGTCTTTGGCGGCGGGACCGATCCGTTCACGATTGAAAACGTCACCAAGGCAATTGCGGCGTTTGAACGGATTTTGATTTCCGGCGATTCGCCGTATGACCGTTACCTGAACGGCGACAAACGCGCGATCAGCGTTTCGGCCAAACGCGGCGAAACTCTGTTTTTCGGTGAACGGCTGGAATGTTTTCACTGTCACGGAGGCTTTAACTTTTCACAAACAACCGACCACGTTGGCAAATCGTTTGCCGAAATCGAATTCCACAACACAGGGCTTTACAACCTGGACGGAAAAGGGGCGTTTCCCAAAGACAATCAAGGCACGTTTGACATCACACAGCGCACGGAAGACATCGGCAAATTCCGCGCGCCGACGCTTCGCAACATCGCGGTAACAGCGCCGTACATGCACGACGGCAGCATCGCGACGCTCGAAGAAGTGATTGATCATTACGCCGCCGGAGGCCGCACCATTCGCAGCGGAGAATTCAAAGGCGTCGGCAGCCGCAATCCAAACAAGAGCGCCTTTGTGAAAGGCTTCCGCCTGACGCCGCAGGAAAAGCAGGACTTGTTGAATTTCCTGAAAAGCCTGACTGACAAGGCCTTTTTGACGGACCCGCGTTTCAGCGATCCGTGGAAAGCGAACTCGACAGCGTTGAATGCGGAACGGTCTCAATAATCAATGAATTGGCCGGGACCCTTCGCCGATTTTTGAGGACTTTTCTTACTGCTGTTCTCTACTCTTCACGGTGGAGCGGAAATGCGGCCAGCCGGAGCGCAATGCTGGCAGAATCTGAAGCGCGCTCCGGCCTTTTAACTTTGCTTGGACAAGTGGCGCTTGTCAGCGGCGTGCAATCCAAGGAGGACATGGACGACTTTGGTGATGGAAAGCACGACTTGATCCACGTCTTTTGTGGTGTACCAGGGGCCGATGGCGGCGTGAACCTGGTTCTGG
>CAYLJQ010000438.1:0-6126 GCA_964383955.1 uncultured Heliomicrobium sp.
TTGGATCAGGTTTTCGAACCGAAAGCCCTCGATTTTCTTGTGGAATACAGCGGAGGCCATGCGCGCAACCTGGTTAGCTTTGTTCAGAACGCTTCCACGTATGCGGATGGTTTGCCGATTTCATACAAAGCAGCGCGTGAAGCTGTGAAGCAAACGGTTGGAGTTTACAGCGCTTCAATTCCTGAACATCATTGGGTCAAGCTGGCGCAGTTGGAACTTTCCGCTGATCAGCAAATCACCAACGGTGACGAAGATTACGCCAAGATGCTGGAAAACCTGAGTGTTCTGGAATATCGCAACGGTGACGACGAAGACAGCCTGGAATCCGACGCTCCTTGGTACGTCGTCAATCCCATCGTCCGTGAACTTCGCAAATTCAAAGCTGCCCTTGCAGCATTGCAAACAGCAACAGGCAATTAAGCTATGTCTGAACCAATGCGATGAACGAACCGATTACGAGCCCAGTCAACTCTTCAATTAATGACCCGCTTGACGATGGGTTACCCGATGAACAGCTCGAATTCCGCGCGTTGAAACAAGCCTTACAACTTGGCACACAGGGGCAAGAGTTCCGGTTGATCTTTGCTCGTTGCAATGTCGAACCTTATCAGCGAGCCTTGATTCAGCGCTTGTTGGTCGAAATGCCCAATTTGAAGATTCAGCAAATACACTTTGACCGGAAGATTGACCATCTTCTGGACGAGCTTCGTGCGCGATTGAAAACTCCCTTGCCCGATGCGGTTTTTGTCACTGGACTGGAACATTCTTACACCGAAAACTCACGCCAATCGCCGCTGATTCTGAATCTGAATGCGTCACGGAATTCCTTTGCCCGGTACGTGCCGCGTCCGCTGCTTATCTGGTTGCCGGAAAGCATGCTGACGGCGCTGTTTCACGGAGCGCCGGATTTCTTTTCCGTCCGTTCAGGCGTGTATTCCTTTGTCGCGGCGGCAGAAACCACCAGCGAAGTCGCCGAATCGCTGACCGCCGAAGATGCCCTAGTCACTGACAACCTGACCGAAGCAGAAAAACTGACACGCATTGCCGCCATTCGCAGTCTTTTGGCAGATTACGAAGCGCAGCCAGAATCCAAACGGGTTCTGAAAGCAGAGATGGATTTGTTGAATCAACTCGCTTCGTTACAAGAATCGCTGGGGCAGGCTAAAGCTGCTTTGCAGAGCTATCAGCAGGCTTTAGCGATTGCACGGCAGATCGGTGATCGGCATGGCGAAGAGAATGCTATTGGGAGCTTGGGCAGCGCCTACGCGGATTTGGGAGAAATACATAAGGCAATTGGGCAATATGAGCAGGCATTGGCCATAGCCCAAGAGATTGGTCACCGTCGTGGTGAAGGAGCCTGGCTCTGGAATTTAGGCAAGGCTTATCGGAAATTAGGGGAAGAGCGCCGAGCAATTGAGAAGTATAAACAGGCATTGGACATCGCGCGGGAGATCGGCGACCGTCGCGGCGAAGGGGCTGCGCTCGGGAATCTGGGGTTAGCCTACGCTGATTTAGGCGAGGTTCGTCGAGCGATTGTGCAGTACGAGCAGGCGCTGGCCATTGCTCGAGAAATTGGGGACCGCCGACGCGAAGCCGGTCATCTTAGCAATCTGGGCGTTGCCTACGCGTTTTTGGGCGAAGTGCGCCAAGCGATTGGGCACTACAAGCAGGCGCAGACGATCTCGCGGCAGATCGGTGATCGTCGCGGCGAAGGAAAGCATCTCGGGAATCTGGGCAACGCCTATGCGTCTTTGGGGAAAGTGCGTCGAGCGATCGAAAACTACGAGCAAGCGTTGGCGATCTCGCGGGAGGTCGGCGATCGTCGCGGGGAAGGAATTGCTCTCGGGAATCTGGGCACCGCTTATCGGAGGTTGGGCGAAGTGCGCCGAGCGATCAATCAGTACGAGCAGGCGCTGGCGATCGCGCGGGAGATCAGTGACCCTCGGAATGAAGGAGCTTGGCTCGGATACCTAGGCTCCGCCTATGCAGGATTGGGAGAGGTGCGCCGAGCGATTGAACATTACGAGCAGGCATTGGCCATCGCACGGGAGATCGGCGACCGTCGAGGCGAAGGTGCTGCTCTCGGGAATTTAGGCAACGTCTATGCGTCTTTGGGAGAAGTCCGCCGAGCGATCGAACATTACGAGCAGGCGCTGGCCATTGCGCGGGAGATCGGCAACCGGCGAGGCGAAGGATTGTGGCTTGGGAATCTAGGATTAGCTCACGCGTCTTTGGGCAAGGCGCATAAAGTGATTGTGCAGTACGAGCAGGCGCTGGCTATAGCGCGGGAAATCGGCGACCGTAGTGGCGAAGGATACTGGCTTGGAAATTTGGGCAATGCTTATGCGGATTTGGGGGAATTGCGCCGAGCGATTGAACATTACGAGCAGGCCTTGGCCATCGCACGGGAGATCGGCGACCGACGAGGCGAAGGTCTGTGGCTGGGGAATTTAGGCTTAGCCTATGCGTCTTTGGGTAAGTTAGATCAAGCGATCGAATACTACGAGCGGGCGCTAGTAATTTCGCGGGGGATCGGCGACCGTAGAGGCGAAGGGAATCATCTCGGAAATCTGGGCAACGCTTACGCGGATTTGGGGGAATTGCGTCGAGCGATCGGAAACTACCAGCAAGCGCTGGAGATTTCGCGCGAGATAGAAGATAAATTCGGTGAAAGCTTTTGGCTAAGAAAATTGGGTAGCGCGTGCCGGAAGTTAGGTGATTTTCAAGAGGCGTTAGATTGTTACAAATATGCGCTTACGCTGGATCGTGAGTTGGGCAATCCACGTTATGAAGCAATTGATTTGGAGCAAATTGGTGAGGTCCATTTAGAACAAGACGATCCGAAACAGGCGATTGAGTATTTTGAACTGGCTTTGGCTTCTGCGCGCCGCACACAAGACCAGGAAATTGAAGCCGGACAGTTGTGGAATCTGAGCCGTGGCTGGGATGCGGCTGGTGACCGCGCGCGCGCCATTCAACTGGCTGAAGAATCCCTGAAATTAACTGAAGTCCATGACGAAAAAATGGCTGAAACGATTCGCGCCAAATTGGCAGAATGGCGCGCGTAACCCGCTCGTATGGAAGTAATTCTGCAGTTCGATGCCGGAACGCTGCTGCTGGAAGGCGCGGAGCGTTCTTTTAAGGCTCCGCAGCCGTTTGAGTGGGACGAACGTGTGAAGCGTTGGCGCGCGCAAGCCATTGCCTATCGCCAGATTGTTACTGACCTCATTGACCGCAAAATTCCTCACGAAGACAAGGCTCGCCAATATCTGGAATTCCAATTCAAAGCTGAGCTGACAGCCGAACCTCGCCCCTATCAGGAAGAAGCTATTGCCGCCTGGAAAAAGGCTGGGCGGCGTGGGACGGTGATTTTGCCTACCGGGGCAGGGAAGACCTTTGTCGCGCAGATGGCGATTGAAATGGTTGGGCGTTCGACGCTGGTGATTGTGCCGACAATTGATTTGATGAATCAGTGGTACGACTTGCTGCTGTCTTCGTTCAATGCCGAAATTGGATTGATCGGCGGCGGGTATTTTGAAAAAGGCGCGATCATTGTCACGACGTATGCTTCCGCGTTCCGGTTTATGGAGCGGATGGGCGATCAGTTCGGTTTCATCATTTTTGATGAATGCCATCATTTGCCAAGCGATGTGTACCGGTACGCGGCGGAAATGGCGATTGCGCCATTTCGGTTGGGGCTAACGGCAACGCCCGAGCGCGCGGACGGCGCAGATGAAATGCTGGAACGATTGATCGGGCCGATCATTTACCGCAAAGAGGCCCAGCATCTGGCCGGAGAGTTTCTGGCTGATTACACGACTGAACAAATCTCTGTGGTGCTGACACCGGAAGAGCGCGAGCTTTATGAAAGCGAGCGAAATATCTTTCGCCAGTTCACACGCGAAAAGGGAATTTATTTCGGCGATCCGGGCGGATGGCAGCAGTTCATTATGATGAGCGCGCGCAGCCAGGAAGGCCGCCGCGCCATGCAGGCATATCGCGAATCCAAACGCATCGCGCTTGGCAATGACGCCAAAATTCACGCGCTGGAAAAGCTGATGCAGCGCCATCGCCGCGAGCGAACAATTATTTTCACGGCGGAAAACGAGATGGTGTATCGCATCTCCGAACAGTTTCTGATTCCCGCCATCACGCACGAAACTCCAATTAAAGAGCGGCGGATGTGGCTGGAAGCGTTCAATAAGGGCGACGTGCTGGCGCTGGCGACTTCAAAAGTGCTGAACGAAGGCGTCAACATTCCGGAAGCGTCGGTGGCTGTCGTGCTTTCCGGTTCGGGTTCTTCGCGCGAACATATTCAGCGGCTGGGAAGGATTTTGAGAAAGCAGCCTGACAAACAGGCTGTGCTGTACGAAGTCATCACGGCGCAGACTTCGGAAGAAAGAATTAGCCAGCGCCGAACCAATGCCAGGCAGTTTCAGCGTGATCAGGCATTGGGCGACGACTGGTTGGAGTGAAGCTGGGTACGCATCGCTTCCAGCGTGCGGACGTGGCAAGCCGCCAATTGAAAAGTAAGGGGCGAACCGCCAAGCCGCGCAGGCCAGAGGCGCTGCGTACCCAGAGACAAAACTATGCTGACAGCAGATTTAGCCATTTATTTTCAGCGCGGCGACAGCGTCAAACCTCGCCGGTTGGAGCCGGACAAGTCCAGTCTTCAAATTGCCGAGGACTTGATCGGAATCGTTGCGGAACACGTCAACCATCGTCGCGCAGAACTGAACGCGGCGCTGGATGAATATGTCGGCACTGGAACTGATTATCGAATCCTGCGCGGATTGATCAAGCTGTTGATGGATGTTTGCGAGTTCCAGACCGGTGGCGCAATCGAACCCGCTGAACTGCGTGAAAGCCTGTTTCTAAAAGCCAAGCAACATCATCCCATCACACCGGTCTTGCGGCGGCAGTTGATCGCCGAAATTGCCGAAGAGCAAAACGCTGACGCTGAAACGATTGAATCCGGTTTGTACGCCGACCTCAGCGATAATCAGCGGCTAATTGCTTTTGAAGCGCCGACGCCAGCAGGCTTGGTTGTCTCCTACAATCTGGCGCAAGCGCAGGCGCTGCTGTATCGCTGCGTCGAAATGAAATTGACCATTGCGCCTCAAGACGCCAGCAGCTATCGCCAAATTTTCAACGCCATCAAACGCTACAATCTGATTCACACGGTGAAAGGAAGCGCTGGGACTGGGTATCAAGTCAGCTTAAGCGGGCCGGTTTCGCTGTTCCATCGCTCGCAAAAATACGGTGTGAAAATGTCTGTGTTTTTGCCCGCGTTGTTGGAGTGCAAAGGCTGGCGGTTGCGCGCCGAAGTTGAAACCAAACGCGGACGAGCCTTTTACGAATTAAATAGCGGGCAGCAGGACTTTGTCATTCGCGAGCAATTCAACTGGGTGGAGAGCGCCAATTCGTCTGAAACACTGGAAAAGCTGTTGACCAATTGGAGCCGTTTGCAAACAGAATGGCGAGCGACGCTCAGCAGTGAAGTGATTGATCTGGGCGGAACTGCATTTGTGCCGGATGTGGTTTTGGAAACCGCTGACGGGCGAAAAGTGTTTGTGGAACTGTTTGGCTTTTGGACGCCGCGTTATCTGCAAGATCGACTGGCGGAATTTGAGCGCGGCGGCTTCAAGAATTTCGTGCTGCTGGTTTCGGACGAATTGCTTGGCAGCCGCGAAGCGCCTGTGGATTTGCCCAGGAATGTCATCAGCTATAAAACCTCGCCGGATGTAAAAGCCATGCTGGCGGCAATCGAAGCTGGAATTTGAGCACGCCTTATTTGGTAATTCCGCGTTTAGACCTTTCGATAAACTCAATCAGATAATCAATTTCGGGCGAGCCTGCCAGTTCTGGCAGCTGCCAGTCAGGTGCAGGTCGTCTCTGTTGCTGACCATCCCGAGGACTTTCCGCAAACCGCAGCGGCCACCTATCTGACCCGTCACGGCATCGGCAACGAGATCTTCCAGATTGCCGGCGAAGGCCGCCACGAAGTCGCTGACATCGGCGAAAATCAGCCGCGCCGGACCGGAGGCGTCCACCAGGACGCGGTCGCGGACATGGGGAAGCCATTTCGCCCACTCCCAGGCCTCGGCGTCCTCGGTGATGATCGCC
>CAYLJQ010000439.1:0-6103 GCA_964383955.1 uncultured Heliomicrobium sp.
CGTCAAAACTTTCAGTCATTCCACCGCAGGATTTCGAATAGCGCGCATCGCAGAGTTCCTCGTTGAAAGTCAGCACTCGCCCGAAAGTCGCCTGAATCGCGTCAAACACCATTGGCGAAGTCGCCTTTGTAATCCCTTGATACCGTTGGCAATGATCGTCAGCGCAAACATCAAAATTCATGTGCGCTTCCTGATCGTACCAACGAATCAACTGCCGTTCGCCATTCACGGTTTCAATCGTTGGCTCGCTTTTGGCGCGTGGACGCTTCCACTCTTTCAATTGCGCCAGCATCCAACTGCGCGAAATCACCGCGTGGGCTTTCAATAGTTCTGCATCGGCAGTTGCACTCATTTCAGACGAAATGACGCTGGTCAGGTAAGCTTCCACTGGGATTTCGTTGATTACGATCAGCCTTTTGTCAGTGCCAAGCTTCAATCGCAGCGCGCCTTGGAACTGCTGATCCTGTTTTTGCTCCCAGTGAAAATCAATGCCGATGACAACATTTCTGACAAGAAACGATGAAGCCGGATCAACGGGCGAAAGCCGAATCTCATCGCCTGAACTGAAATGCCGTCCGTCGGCGTCAATAATCTCAACGCGATTACAAGCGACAAGTGCTTTGAAATTACCCGCCTGAAATTTTACTCCGCTGGAATCCCCAAACTCGCCTTTAAGTTCAAAGCTGACCGTTTCAACGCCTGTCATCAACCCGACGGAAACAACGGGTTCACATTCAATTGCTTTCACCGCGGCATCTCCTTGTCGCTGTTGATTCGTTTCAGCCATTCGATCAATTGATCATCGCTCAAGCCGACTTCGGAAAAAATGTTTTCCAGGTCCGCACCCGTAACGCGAGCAAAATGATCCGGTTGCGGAACGACAACGACTCCGGCCAAATCAATCGCCGCCGGACTGATGGTCAGTTTCGCGTCGCCTTCGGCGTCGTAACAAGCCGGGCGGTGTTTGCCGCGCGGCAAAATGAAGACTGACCATTGCCCATTTTGAAACGTGGCGGTCAGATTCAGCATTGGCTCAACTTCAGAGTTCGTGACCGCAGCCAAATGACCAATTGCACGCCCAAACCATTCAACCAGTTTTTGCCGCTCATTCCCGCCGCAAGCCATCAAGTTGAATCGATAGTTGTGATTAACGACGTAGCCGACCTCGTTTGAGTTACGCTGAAGCCAAAAATCGAAATCCTCAAACAACGGAACTTCGGCCCGCGAACAAGCCTGGAAGTGAAAATGATCCGGCGCTGAGGCTCCGCAACGCGGTCCGTTGTAGAGCACAAACCAGTTTTCGCCGAGGTCTTGGGCCAGATCGAGCATTGCGCCGAAGTTGCCTTCGATGGCTTGCGGCACGTGTTCGCGAGAAGAAATCACCAGATGATCTTTCAACACCGGAAATGGATTGCACAACACAACAAAGCGGTCGCCAAACGCGATTCCCTTTTCTTCCGGCGGCAAATTGTCCGCGCACAAAAAACATGGCCGTTTGCTGATTGTTGCAGCGTCAACTTTTGCAGCCGTGCTGACGATTCGTGCTGGATTGAACTGGGCGAAAACTTCCGAGCCTTTGACCGTGAATTTTTTGAATTCGACTTTTTCCAAACCAATGACAGCATCACGAAGCATTGGCCAAGTCGCCACCTGCTGCCGGATCAAGCTTTTGACCGTAGCGTTCAGAGTCCCGCTTTCAAATGGCGCAGTACCGGGCGCGGTAGCGACCTGGTCAGCTTGATTGGGCGACATCACAAGTACCCGATCGCTACCGCTGTCGCTACTGCACCATGGCTTCAGATTATTTTCGCTGAGAATGCGGCTTTCCCAATTCATCGGCTGTGCTTCTCCGCGTTGAATTGCTGGCGAGCCAGAATCTCAATTGTCCGCAACCGATCTTTGTAAGCGTCGTAACGGTTCGCCGTAACCAGCGGCAAAGCGCTGTCGGAATTCCCTGCCCAGCGGCGCGCAAAGTAAAGCGAGTCGTAAATTCTGCCGATTTCATACTGGCGGCTGATTCGCAAAGCCACTGCGTAATCTTCGCCATAGCTGGTGTTTGGCAAACCGATTTGCCTCAGTACGGATGTGTCGAAAGCCCTGGGTGCGCCAAGCCCGTTGATTCTGAGCGCGTTGTTGCGTCCGTTGTCGCGCGTCCATTCGCGATGATCAATCAACCCCGGAGGCAGTTCATTCAAATCAAAATCCACGATGTTGTACGAACCAATGACCATCGCGTAGCCGCCAGTTTCAAATTCCCGAATGACCCGCGTCAGCGTTTGATCGCCACTGTAAATGTCATCGGAATCAAGTTGGACAGCGTATCGCCCGCAATGTTCGGAGTAGACAGCTTCGTTCCAGCAACCACCAATTCCCAGATCAGTCCTGCCGGGAATCAAATGAATCACCCGCCCAAATCCGGCCCCGTTATCAGCCGTTAGTTCGCGAAGCAGTTCAGTTGTTCCATCGGTCGAATGGTTATCCACCACAACGACATTGAATGGGAAATCCGTTTGCTGCGCCAACGCACTTCGAACGGCATCGGCAATGGTTTTGACTCGGTTGCGAACCGGAATGATGACGCTGGCTTTAACTGGAAAGGTTTCGCGGGTGGTTGGTACTTCTGCAAATTCCGGCTCTAGCCATGCGCCGATGCGTTGCAGATGCGCCGTCGCCAGTTGCTCCATTTCGATCTGGTAATCGCGTTTGCGAGGGTCAACGTAATCGAAAATCTTTTCGCCCGTGGCGCGCACATCAACCACGTCTCGTGTGTAAAGCGGCTCTGGTATTCGCAAAAGCTGAGAGTCAATCGAAAGCTTCAGCCGCAGATCGTACAAGCCACCCCATTGAACTCCGTCGGCGACTTTGCCGTGGTGATGCAATGAAGCGTCAAGTGCCCGGCGTGAAAACAGCAACACCGAACCGAAATCAAAATTGTCACGAATGCTGCCGGGTTGATAATCAATCAGCGGATGATCTGTGATTTCGCCGCCGTTTCGTTGGCGGAAGTCCGAATACAACAACCCCGCGCTGGTATCGTCTGCGACTTGAACAAAACGCTCCAGCGCACGCGCGCCAAGCTCGACTTTTCCGCCCGGCAACACCAGTAACAAATATTCCGTCGTCCATTTGCCCAACAATTCCTGAATGCCAGCGCCGGAAATGACCGAATCAACTTCAATCGTCTCCACACCAACACCAAGCCCCGCAAGTTCAGCGCCCGCAATCACAGCAACAGTCATTTGTTTCATGATCAAAAATCCAAACCTCAAAATTCAAAATCAAAAGTCTTTCGGCCTGAAAATCATAAAGCCATTCATTGGCAATGTTTTGAAGAATTCCGCCAAATCCTGATCAATGACTTTCTTATGACTGCGAGACGCATTTCGCAGCAGCAATCGCTCGCCTTCGCGCACAATCAAACCGGCGTGGGACACGTCCAGGCCTTTGCGCCCGGAAGCAAACAGAATCAAATCGCCGTCTTTCAACCAGCGGCTGACCGCAGCCAACTCATGTTTTGGAAAGTATCGTAAATGGGCTGTGACGGGCTGGATTCCCGGAACCAGATCAAGTGTCTTTTCGCGAAAGATCGTATGCTCGCCAATCGTCATATCCGTCAGCCAGCCCATTGCGATCAGATGATGCGCCCAGTCCGTCGCGTAATGCAGCCGCTGCTGGTAAGCAACTTGGCCATTTCGATACCGAATCTTTCTCAGCAGCGCTGAAAAATCGTCAGGGCTTTTCGCTCTGACCAGTGCCAGCACGGTTTCCAGATACGTCATACAATCAAACCCATCCATCCGCGTCACCAGCACTTCGGCTTCGACTGGCAAACCAATCAGCGGATTCCGCAAATAAACCGAGCCAAGCAATTTGCCGGAAAGATGCTTCATCCGTTCGACGGCGGTTTTCATCGGACGAACTTCGGCAATCAATTGGCGAATGAGAGGTGCGTCATCAGGTTGAATTGAATTGTTTTGCGCAAAAGCAAATAAAGATTGAACCAAAAACTTCATCGCAGGCATTTTGGCCGAAGCAGCGATTTGCAGCAAGAAAGGCTACACAAATCATGTCAACAATTGGGAGGCATTACCGGAATCGTGATGCTAGCCGCATTGGTCAGCGTCAGCGTGTGCAAGTTGTGGCCTTGATTGAAGGCGTTAGCAGTCGCTTTGACGTTTGGGTTTGTAACAAAGCTTGCGCCAAAGATGGCGATGTCGGATTCGCTATACAGTTTCAGCCAGCCGGTTCTCCCTGCCGGAATGAATTGTTCCAGACGCGGACCTGGACACGGAAAACAACTGCTGAGTTCCATACGAAGCTGACAGCCGCCGGAGCGCGATACGCTGACGACGTTTTCTGCGTCGTCGTACAGCAATCCGAAAATCGTCCCAATCGAATTTGCGCCCGCCCTGAAATCTCCGCCAAGTCGGTTGAGAAAGATGACGGTTTCATTGCCGTCGGCTCTGCTGGAAAGATTGCTGGCGATGACGGTCCGCGGAGCCTGACTGTAACGAACGCCGTCAAAGTTGATTGCCGTAAAGTTTACTCCTGATGAACATCCCTGCCAGCCGGACAAAGCGGCAAAAGCCAGGGCAGATAAATTTGCAGCGTGGCCAGATTGGAACTTCACGAATTCGCTGCCCAGCAGGAAATTGAAGCTTGCCGGGCAGCCTGTGTTGTCCGTAGCGACAGCAATCAGATAACCAGTTGTTCCAGGATCTAAATCCGAAACTAAAAATTGAGTCGTTTGCTGGGCGGTCAGACAGATGAAGGCGTCGGCGACTGAGCAGGCTTCGCTGACGAAAAACAGGTGAACGAATGCGGCTCTTGTCGGTTCGATATTGGTGATCGCAATGCGCGTGTTTTGCGATTGCAATGCAGTTGCGCTGGACGTGTACACCGGAAATGCCAGCACAGAACCCGCAAGCTGATCGCTGGCAATCGTGCTTGGCGAAATCGGCTGGCCGATGCCTTCGTTGACCGTCACCGTGAAAGCACAGTTGGCGGTGTTTCCTGAATTGTCCGTCGCCGTGCAGTTGACCGTTGTCACGCCAACCTGAAAAGTCGAACCGGCTGGCGGAGCGCAGGTCGCGGTGGCCTGGCAGTTATCTGTGACGGCTGGAGCCGGATAGTTCACCACTGCGGAAGTTCCGTTGGCGGCAACAACGGTGACGCCCGGTGAACAGGCGATGGTCGGAGCCTGCGTGTCTCGAACCGTCAACAATAAGGTAAAACGCGAAGGCGCATCCGTGTCGCAAATAATACTGTAATTGCCGACCGGAAATGGCGGGCGACGCGAAGAAACACAATGCGTCAAAATGCAGGGACTGGGCGATCGAGGTGGATTAAACCCCGTTTGGCAAAGTCCGGGATCAGCGTTTGATACCAGCAAGCCAAGTGAAATTGTGGTTGTCGCTGTTCCTCGGTTGACGCCGTTATCGGAAATTTGCAGCGTCAACGTGATCGGAGTTCCAAGCTGCTGACTGGCCGCCGTGAAGGTGAAGCTGCGCGATGTTGACGGACCGCCCGCCGACAGCCGTCCGTAATCCTGTTGCCCGCTTGGCGCTGTGACGCCGCCACTGGCCTGAAGCGTGGCCAGAAGTTGCTGGCTGGTATTGACCGTCCCAGTGTTTTGCAGCGCAATGTTCAGCGTGACGGTTTCGCCTGGATCAACCAATCCGTCCGGCATTCGGCAATCTTCGGCGGCCAGCGTCCAACCAGCGATCACAATTTTGGGCTGAGCCGTTTGCGCGCTGGCATCGCCGCGTTCGATCAGCCACAAGCCGATTAGCAAGCTGGGCAAAACGACAAAACGCACCAAAGAAAATCCAAGTCTGAACGTCCAACTTTGCGGCATAGTGTTTCTGGTTCTCGGCGGGGAAATGCTTTTAATCGAACGGTGGGGATTTTCGGAGATTTTACCCGGTCGGCTAATGGGGAATGGCAAATGGGTAATGGGTAATTCGCCTGAAGTAGAAACGATCATTTTGGATCGTTTCTACTTCAGGTTACGGGGGCTACAAAGTGATTCCTTCTTCGCTGCGGCCTAGCACCCGAGCGACGATCTTGGCCAGTTCAACCGGTTCGACCGGTTTTGCCAGAT
>CAYLJQ010000440.1:0-6101 GCA_964383955.1 uncultured Heliomicrobium sp.
GCATATCGCATTCAACTTCGCCGGGGATTTGTGGATCGTCGCCCGCGAGGGAGGCGAAGCGAGGCAATTAACCACTGGCGTCGGATTTGAAGCCGGCCCGATCTTTTCACCGGATGGGTCGCAAATCGCGTTCACCGGCCAATATGACGGCAACACAGACGTGTTTGTCGTGCCTGCGACGGGTGGCGTGCCGCAACGGTTGACCTGGCATCCTGGTGGAGACCAAGCCGTTTCCTGGACACCGGACGGCAAAAACATTTTGTTCAGGTCTGGCCGCGCCAGCTATTCGGGCTTTGCTCGATTCTTTACGGTTCCTGCCACAGGCGGAGTCGAAACCGAAGTTCCGCTGCCGATGGCCGATGAAGGTGCGTATTCACCGGATGGATCAAAGCTGGCGTATACGCCGCTGGCTCCGGCGTTCGGCGGCGCAGCAATGTGGAAGAATTATCGCGGCGGACGCGCCAGCAAAATCTGGCTGGCGAATTTGAGCGATTCCAGCGTGACGGAAATTCCGCGCGATACCGCCAACGATTTCAATCCGATCTGGACAAATGAGAAGCCTGAAAAGGTGTTCTTCCTTTCAGACCGCAACGGGCATTTCACCTTGTTTGATTACGATGTGAAGACAAAGAAAGTCTCGCAACTGCTGAAGAACGATGGCTTGGACATCAAATCTGCTTCTGCCGGGCCGGGAGCGATTGTGTACGACCAATTCGGCGAGATCAAACTTTTTGATTTGAAATCGGGACAGGTCAGCAAGGTCAACATTACGATCAATGCCGATTTGCCCAGTGTGCGCGCCCGTTTTGAACGGGTTGCGGGTCGTATTTCCAATCTGGCTTTGTCGCCCACGGGCGCTCGCGCGGTGTTTGAAGCGCGCGGCGAAATCATCAGCGTGCCTGTCGAAAAAGGCGGCTCGCGCAACCTGACCAATACGCCGGGCGCGATGGAGCGGTATCCTGCCTGGTCGCCGAACGGCAAATGGATCGCTTACTTCAGCGATGAATCCGGCGAATACGCGCTGCATTTGCGTGAACAGTCGGGCATGGGCGAAGTCAAAAAAATCAGCCTGGGCGAACCGCCTTCGTATTTCTATTCACCCGAATGGTCGCCCGACAGCAAGAAAATTGCTTTCACCGACAAACGGCTGAACCTTTGGTACGTGGACATTGAAAAAGGTACGCCGATCAAAGTGGATACGAATACGTTTGAGAATCCATTCCGCGTGACCGATCCCAACTGGGCGCCGGACAGCAAGTGGATTACCTATACCAAGCAACTGAAAAACCACCTTTGCGCGGTTTTTGTGCATTCGCTGGAAACCGGCAAAAGCACACAGGTCACAGACGGGCTTAGCGATGCCCGTTTCGCCAACTTCGACAAAAACGGCAAGTACCTCTACTTCACCGCCAGCACCAACGCCGGACCAACCGCAGGCTGGCTGGATATGTCCAGCTTTCCGTATCAGGTGACGCGCAGCGTGTACCTGGTGGTGTTGAAGAAAGGCGACAGTTCGCCGCTGGCGCCGGAAAGCGACGAAGAAAAGATTGCCGAAGAAAAGAAGGATGAAGCTCCCAAAGGTCCGCCGAAAAAGGAAGAAGTCAAAGTCACCATTGATTTTGATCGAATCGGCCAGCGCATTCTGGCCTTGCCGATTCCGGCGAGGAATTACGTGGGCTTGAGCGTTGGCAAAGCGCAGATTCTGTTCCTGGGCGAAGGCGTTGCCAATCAGCCCGGCGCAACGCTGCATAAATTCGATGTTGAAAAGAAGAAGCTCGACAAAGTCCTGGACAGCGTTGCGAGCTTTACCCTTTCGGCCAACGGCGAAAAGATGCTGGTCGGCCAGGGCTTCGGCCCAGCGACACGCTACACGATCATGCCGACGATGACGCCAGCCCCTCCCGGCCAGGGCGTGCTGAACTTGGGCGATATGGAAGTGTACGTGGATCCCAAAGCCGAATGGCGGCAGATGTACAACGAAGCCTGGCGCATTCAGCGCGATTTCTTCTACGACCCGAAACTGCATGGGTTGGATTACGAAGGCACAAAGAAGAAGTTTGAGGCTTACCTGAACGGCATCGCGCACCGCGAAGACCTGAACGCGCTGTTCCGCGAATCCATGGGCGGAATGTCCGCCGGGCATCACCGCACGTTTGGCGGCGATCAACCGACGCCCAATTTTGTGGCGACGGGATTGCTCGGCGCAGATTACACGGTCGAAAACGGGCGCTATCGTTTCGCTAAAATCTACAATGGCGAAAACTGGAATCCGCAGTTGCGCGCGCCGCTGACGCAACCTGGTGTCGAAGTCAACGCGGGCGATTACCTCATCGCCGTCAGTGGCCGCGAAGTCCGCGCGACCGAAAACATCTATAGCTTCTTTGAATCGAAAGCCAACAAACAGGTGACGATCAAAGTTTCGGCCAACGCCGATGGCTCCAACGCCCGCGAATACACGGTTGTGCCGGTCGCCAACGAAGGCGGGCTGCGCAATCTGGACTGGATCGAAGGCAACCGCCGCAAGGTGGACGAACTGAGCGGTGGCAAGCTGGCGTATGTTTACCTGCCTGACACGGGTGGCGGCGGCTACACGAATTTCAATCGCTACTACTTTTCACAGATTGAAAAAGACGGCGCGGTGATTGATGAACGCTTCAACGGCGGCGGTTCGGCGGCGGATTACATTGTCGAAGCCATGCGTCGTCAGGTGCATAACAAATTCGCCACCCGCGAAGGCGAAGATTTCAATACGCCTGTTGGCGCAATCGTTGGCCCCAAAGTCATGATCATCAACGAATACGCCGGTTCTGGCGGCGATATGATGCCTTGGCTGTTCCGTAAAGCGGGCATCGGCAAAACCGTGGGCAAACGCACTTGGGGTGGCTTGGTCGGCATTTACGACTATCCGCCGCTGATGGATGGCGGATACATCAGCGCCCCGCGCGTGGCGTTTTACAACCTGCAAGGCGAGTGGGATGTCGAAAATTACGGCACTCCGGCGGACATCGAAGTGGATTTGGATCCGGCGGCGTGGCGCAAAGGCCGCGACCTGCAACTTGAAAAAGCCGTCGAAGTCGCCCTGGCCGAACTGAAAGCCAAGCCGCTTCCGAAATACAAGAAGCCGGCTTACCCGAATTACAACAACGGCAATGGGCTTTCTCCGGTCGCTGGCAGCGCTGCCAAGCCGAGTGGCGGTAAAGCTGTGAAATCCGGGGGCGGCAGTCAGCGGTAACGGTCTGCCGATTCCAAAATTGAAGCGCGAGAGATTGCCATTGTGGCCTTCTCTCGCGCTTTTGTTTTTTGACGATTGCTTGAAAGTTTCTGTTTGACCCATACAATCCGCGTTATGCCGAAATTCCCAGAACACGTGAAATGTTTGCCGCGCCTGGGCGTAGGCCTGTCTGGAGAATTCAACATTGCCGCCAAAGGCATGGATGTGAATTGGGTCAAAGAGCATTATCCCGGCTTGATTCACTTTTACGAGTACGGCGGGGATTTGGAACGTGGCTTGGATGCGGGTGTGCGCCGCTGGGCGGCGAATGGCTTGCCTACGACCTATCACTTTCTGGACGTCAATCTGGAAGAGAAACTCGATCTTGATCCTGTCTGGATCGCGCAAACCAAAGCCCTGGCCAAAGAGATCAATGCTGCCTGGTTATGTGGTGATGCTGGCCGCTGGCATTTCGCTTCGCGCGAACGTGGCCACGGAATGTTGATGCCGCCTATTTTGTGCCGCGAATCGGCGCTGGAAACGGCGGAAAGCATCGCACATATCGAAGCCGAAACAGGTTTCAGCGTTTTACCCGAAAATCCTCCTGCGGTGATTTATCTTGGCGATTTGCATTTGCTGGATTACTTCGCACTGGTGACGGGCAAAGCCGATTGCGGAATGGTGCTGGATGCGGCGCATCTGGCCATTTTTCAGCAAACGCGGAATTTGCCGCCGCTGGCAGGCTTGGACGGCTTTCCGCTGGATCGTGTGGTGGAAATGCACGTCGCCGGAGGAGCACTCACAGACATCGAAGGCTACGCCTTCATCGAAGACAATCATTCGCCTGACCCTCTGCCCGCCACCTGGGAGATTCTGGAATATGTCGTTCCGCGCGCAAAAAATCTGAAAGCCATCGTGTTTGAATGCGAACACAATCAGCCGGAAGAATGCCTGGAAGTGTTTGAACGGCTGAATTCGCTCTTTCCCGCCAACGCCGCCGCCAAAGCAGAAGCCGCTTAAAAGGAAAAACCAGGCCGATGAGCCATCACACGCTACAAAAACTGGTTGTTCGCATGCTCTTTGACGAAGAGTTTGCGGGCGCTGTGTATACAAACGCGGATCAAACGCTGGATGGATTGGACCTGACGCCGCTTGAGCGTGATCAATTGATTGCCGTTGATCGCAGAGCCTGGCGACACGATGCGCTTCGCAAACGGCGGACGCTCAGAACGCTGGCCGAAGAGTTCAAAATTTCCACCACCATCATTCTTGCCGAAACGCGCTCGCTGGCTTCGCTGGAAGCCTTTTTTTCCAGCCGGTTCTTTCATTCAGCAATTCAGGATCGAGGTTCACTGGGCAGAGGATTTGCGGAGTTTCTGCTGGATGGTTGCCAGCGCGGCGCTTGGCAGGCTCCGCAAATTCCTGATGTTGTTCGGTTGGAAAGCGTGATGGCCGGTTGCCGAAGGTCGTTGGCGCGAGAAGGGAAGTATCAAGCCGAAGCTGTGCCTGCGACAATCAACGACCGCGCCCGCTTGCGGCTTGCGCCTGGCCACGATGTCGCCAGTTTTCAAGGCAACGTGATCAAAACCATTCAGCACGTAGAACGCTACTTGTTTGAACTCAGTCTGATGCCAGCGATGGCTTTGTGCGACGATGCGCCAAAGCTGATCGACCTGCCCGAAGTTGACGCTCAGCAAAAAGTATATTTTCTGTTCAGCCCAAGTGCGACCGGCATTTCCATGACAGACCTGGACAAAGCCACTTACCTGGTTCTTTACGATGCGAAACGGCCCGTGGAAATTCGCAGCTTGTTGACTCGGCACAAAGCCAAACCGAATGCCAAATCCCCGCAAGAGATTCTTTCTGAATGGTTGGATGGCGGGGCGCTAATGCTTGTTGAGTAAAGTCATTTCCTGCTCTTGCGGTATATTTTTTGACAGAAAACGGTTGCGTGCATACCATACCCGCCGTGTGCCGCTGAATTCCAACTCTTCAGCAAACCCAAAACAGCATTCCAACATTCCAAAAATGGAGACAGCTTCATGAAACTTCAGCTTCAGTTGGGACGTGTTCCCTGTGTTTTCAAGCTAACGTCAGCCCTATTCATTTTCTTGATTGCCAGTCCATTTCTGGCAGCCAGTGCCGCCGACAATGAATTCACCGGAAAGTTTGAGCCTCAGCTTGCTCCGAACGACGACGATTTCGAACACGTCATCTTCAAACCTTTTGATGCTTCTTCGCTTCAATTGCCGCAAGCCGTGGAGCGCGGCGCAAAAGTGACAGCGGCCCGATTGATTCATCCGCCGACCGAAAAGCAAGCCATGTGGGCAATTCTGGTCGAACCCGGCGAAGAAACTCCGTACATTTATGTTGACGGAAACCTGGATGGCGCGATTGCCAAAACCGAACGCTACGAATTGAAGCAGGGCGAAGATGACAACCCTTATATTTTGGAAGCTACGGCCAATGTAGAGTTGAAAGGATCGTCTTTCGCCACAATGCCGATTCAGTTGCGCTACTTCCGTCGCATCAAAACCGATGAAATGCAGGAAGGCGAGCGCCTCGTGTTACAAACCACCGAAGCGTTTGCACGTGGTTTTGTGGACATTCAAGGCAAAAAGACGCTGGTGCAATACGCCTTCAGCCCGAAAAGCAAGAAGCTGTCGCCGACTTTGGGCAAGCTGGGCGTGGACGGCGATGGCGACGGCAAAATTGACCTTGACCGGTTTTCGCCCGAAGCCGCCGACGCGCGTGAAGAAACCATCATCTTCCGCGTAGGCGAAATTTATGTTTCGACCAAAAAAGCCGATCTGGAAAAGAATCAAATCCTGCTGCGCGCGCATCCGGCTTCGGATTACAAACGCGTGGAATTGCGCATGGGCGGCGAAGT
>CAYLJQ010000441.1:0-6099 GCA_964383955.1 uncultured Heliomicrobium sp.
TACGAACCTGTCCCACCACAAGCCACAAGCAATTTCCTTGCCTTAATCTCATTGCGCGGTAGCAAGCGGGTATCTAATTTCTCACCCTCATCTCAACTTCACGAATAAAGAGGCAACAAATGATTGAAGCGGAATTGGCGCTCGACGCCAGAGTATTGCTGGGCGAAGGACCGTGGTGGAATGCAAAAACGCAGCAGCTTTATTGGGTGGACATCGAAGGCAACGCCTTTCACGTGTTTGATCCTGCCAGCGGTTCTGACCGCAAAATTGATGTCGGCCAGATGATTGGTTGCGCTGTGGGCATGCGCTCCGGAGGCGTTTTGCTGGCGTTGCAGAATGGGTTTTACAAGCTGGACCTGAAAACGGAAACGCTGGCAGCGATTGCCGATCCTGAAGCGCACTTGCCGGACAACCGATTCAACGACGGCAAATGCGATTCGTCTGGCAGGTTGTGGGCGGGGACGACGCGCGTTACGCACGACGAACCGAGCGGCTTTTTATACCGGCTTGATCCTGATTTGAATGTTCATCGCAAACTCGACGACGTTTGGATTTCCAATGGCCTGGCTTGGAGTTTGGACGACCGCGCCATGTTTTACATTGATTCGCCCACGGGTGAAGTCGTCGCTTTTGATTACGATGCGAAGTCCGGCGAAATTGCCAACGAACGCCTGGTGATTGAAATTCCGGAGGGTGGCGGATCGCCGGACGGCATGACGATTGATGAAGAAGGAATGTTGTGGGTCGCGTTGTGGGACGGCTGGCGAGTGATTCGCGTGAACCCTGCCGACGGCCAGATCATTGACGAAGTTCGGTTGCCAGTTGGTCGTGCGACTTCATGCTGTTTTGGCGGCGCAAACCTGGATGAGTTGTACATCACCACCGCCAGCACGCGAATGCCTGCGGAAGAACTGGCCAAACAGCCACTGGCCGGAGGCATTTTCCGCTGCAAACCGGGCGTGCGTGGATTGCCAATGGTGGAATTTGCTGGGTGATTGATGCAGAACCCTTCACCGCAGAGGCGCTGAGAACCGCAGAGGTCACGCAGAGACTTTTGAAATTGGGAGTTCGCGCTGATTTTTCTCTGCGCATCCTCTGCGAAACTTTGCGCCTCTGCGGTGAAAAGTCTTTCCTGAACTTATCCTTTTCTGTGCAACAGACTGCTCTTTTGATTTAGATACACCTTCACCATTTGCGGACAAGGGCAGCCGAATCTATGCCGCGTCGCAGCGTAAATCTGTTCCAGGCGCCGCGCGCCGGGCAAACGTCGAATTGGCCATTTCGATTTTCTAAACCAGGGCGAAGTTTTGTCCCAATGGACGAAGAAATAGTTCGGGCCGTAATCGGCTTCGTTGGCACGGTCGTTGGCAAAATGCAGCGGCGGATGGTGAGAGTATTCGGTTGTCTCGCGCGCGCTGTCGAATTTGTGAATTGTCCAAAACGGTTCCCGATTGATGACAAAACCGGCAGCAGCCAACACCCGTAGAAATTCATCCCGATCAAATACCGTCAATTCCAGATAGCTGCGTCCGAAGCCTTTGATTTCAAGGATTTGCTGCCACAGAGCGGAGTGGTCATGGCCGCCCAGGTGAAGAATGAAGTTTTGCGCTGTTACCAAATTGTCCAGCGTGGCTTGGTGATTGAGCGTTCCGCCGGAATCGTAGGCGATGACGAATTGATCGAACCGTTCCGCTGCGGCTTCAAACAGTTGATCGGTTTCCGTGGTCTTCTCGCGCAAACCAATCAGCTTTGACGCCAGCGCCAGTTGTTCGCCATCGTTCAGTTGGCTCCACGGAGAAACAATCATCTGTTCGGTCGTTGTTTGGGAAAGAGAAAACGCAGCGCTGGTTCAATGCGTTTTGCCCAGGCGGCTTCGGTATGCTGGCCGCCGCGTATATCCATAAACTTCAAATCGGCATCCAGCCGCCAGCCTTGTGTTACCAGCAAATCGCGCAATTGCCGGACAAATCCCGGCGTAAGCTTGCCTTCTTTCGATCCGATATCCAGCCAGATGCGCGTCGAAGGTTTGGCGCGCAAATGCTGCGCGAATTTCAAAATCATCCAGTGATCCCACCAAACGGAAGGCGACATGACCATCAGCTTACTGAACACGTTTGGATGTTTCAGTCCCAGGTAAAGCGTGGCCAGCGCTCCCAGCGACGATCCGCCCAAGCCTGTGAATTCCGGGCCGGCCAATGTGGGATAGTTTCGGTCAATGAAAGGCTTCAGTTCTTCGATCAAAAAACGTCCGTAAAGGTCGGCCTTGCCGCCACGTTTCTGGCGCGGGTCTACGGTTGGCGTGTACTCGTCCATTCGGCCATCGCCCGTGTTGTAAATGCCGACGATCATGAGGGGTTCGATTTTGCCGCCCAGAATCAATCGCTGGGCGGTCTCATCCACGCCCCATTCCACGCCATTGAACGAAGTTGCGGTGTCGAACATGTTTTGGCCGTCGTTCAGGTAAAACACTGGAAAGCGCTGCGATTTCTGTTCATCGCTTTCAGAAGCTGCGTAGCCGGGTGGCAGATAAACAATCACGTCGCGTTTATTTGCCAGGAAGTTGGAATGAAAGTTTGAATGAAGGTGGAATTCACCAGTCAGCGTGTGTTCGCCGTGTGACTGTGACGATGGAAAATGCGTGGTTGATTCAGGTTCGGCGGCGTGCGCCATTCTAGCCGCTGCCGTTTGATCAGAACTGTTTGACTGCAAAAGTTTACCTCTTATGAGTGCGGAAAAAATAATTCCGGATGATTCTGGCTGCGCTTCACGGCGCAGCGCGAAAGGGGAATAATACACGTCCGCCAGCATTTTGCGACGCCGAAAAATCAGGACTTAAACGGGTCTACGTTTCATGGCGACTCCAATTTTAACCACCAAACTTTCGATTCCACCCAAGCGCACTGATTGGGTGGTTCGTCCCCGTTTGCTGAAACGGCTGGACGAAGGATTGCGCCATCGGCTGACGCTGGTTTCTGCGCCCGCTGGGTTTGGGAAAACGACGTTGATCGCTTCGTGGTTGCACAAACAACCGTTGCCGCAGGTCGCCTGGCTATCGCTGGAAGAGGACGACAACGAACCGGTGCGCTTTCTGGCCCATTTGATTGCCGCCTGGCAAACCCTGGATGCAGGCATTGGACAAACGGCGCAGTCCTTGTTGGAAACGCCGCAACTTCCGAAGCTTGAGCATTTGATGACGCTGCTGATCAACGATCTTGCTTCGCTGACGACAACCAGCGTGCTGGTGCTGGATGATTACCATTTGATTACTCACCCGGAGCTTCGCTCCGCCCTGGCGTTTTTCCTGGATCATCTGCCGTCGAATTGCCGCCTTGTCATCGCCACGCGTGAAGAACCTGCGCTGCCTTTGCCCAGAATGCGCGCGCGCTGGGAAGTGACGGAGATTCGTTTGCAGGATTTGCGCTTCACGCGCGAAGAAACCGCCGCGTTTTTGAAGCGGACAATGGGCTTGGCGCTGACCAGCGAAACGACGCAGGCGCTGGAAGATCACACCGAAGGTTGGATTGCCGGATTGCAGATGGCGGCGCTTTCCTTGCGCGGTCGAGTTCCTTCGCAGGAAACGGAGCCGCTGGAAATGCAGACGTTTGACGGCGGCCAGCGAGACATCATTGATTATCTGGCGGCGGAAGTTTTGCGGCAGCAACCGGCGGAAGTTTGTTCGTTTCTGCATCAAACGGCGATTCTGGACCGTTTCAACGCATCACTTTGCGATGCCGTGACAGGGCGCGAAGACAGCCAGGCGATGCTGGCGAATCTGGAGCGCGCAAACCTGTTTCTGATCCCGCTGGACGACCAGCGCCAGTGGTATCGCTATCACCATTTGTTCGCGGATTTTTTGCGGGCAGAACTGGCGCAAGCCGAACAACGCGAACTGCACCTGCAGGCCGGTCAATGGCACGAAGCGCAAGGATTCATGCCGGAAGCCATCAAACACGCGTTGGCCGCGCGAGAGTTTACGACAGTCGTGCGGTTGATCCGTTGCGCCGCTGAAGAGATCTGTCTTGTTGGCGGGTACAGCTTGTTGCTGGGCTGGGTGAATGCGTTGCCTGAAAAAGTCGTTCGCGCCAACAGTGATTTGCTGGTTCACAAAGGCTGGATTCTTTATCTGCGCGGAGAGATCGTCACCGGTGAAGCCTATGCCGCGCTGGCGGTGGAAAATCAGCGCCCGGATGATTTGCCGCTGCATCGCGGAATGCTGCTGGCGTTTCGCGCCTTTCTGGCGCTCAGCCGAGACGAGCCAGAGCAAGCGGTCAAACTGGCTGAAGAGGCGATCACGCTGTTGAGCGATACAGAATCGTTTTACAGAACTACGGCGCTCAGTCACTTGGGACAGGCGCAACGGTTGACCCGCGACCGGCAAACAGCAATTCATACCTTGCGCCAGGCGATGGCGTTGGGCCAGCGGCTAGGACACCACTTGCCCGTGCTGGAATCGCTGGGATATTTGACCTTGCTGCTGAATCAGCAAGGTCAGTTGCGCGAAGCGATTCAGGCTTGTGAACAGGCCACAGGACAGTTTCTGGATGTGCGCGGCAATCCGGCTCCGGTGGCGGGAATGGTTTATGTTCCCTTGGGTATGCTGTATTACGAAATCAACGACCTGGAACGCGCTCGGCATTATCTGACCACAGGCATCGCGCTTTGCCGGCAAATGGGAACGGTCTATTACGCGCTGGTCGGGCAGCGCACTTTGGCCAAGCTCTATTTCGCAACCGGGACAATCGAAGCGATGTGGGAAACGCTGGCGGCGGCACGCAACCTGGCGGCGAATTCCGAAAACTCGCGCCGCATTCGCAAAATCGCAGCCGTGACGGCGGAGCTGCAATTGCGATTGAAACACGTTGCCGCCGCTGCACTGACCTTGGCCGATTTACCCGCCGATGCGCGTGACCGTTCCGAGCAGGAAAATCTGACCTACGCCCGTTTGTTACTGGCGCAGGGCCGGGCGGAAGACGCGCAAGAATTGCTTTGTCAGATCGAACAATCCGCCCAGCGCCAGGGGCGGTTGAACAGCTTGATCACAATTTATCTATTGCAGTCGCTGACCTGCCGGGCGCTGAATCGCCCCGAAGCCGCGCTGGATTATCTGGGACAGGCCATCAGCCTGGCCGCGCCTGAAAGTTACCGCCGCGTTTTTCTGGACGAAGGCGCGGAGGTTGCGGAAATGCTTTCCCGCTTGCGGCATCTGGCTCCGGCGTTTGTGGGGAATCTGCTGGAAGCCTTTTCCAAAGAACAATTGCTCCCGTCGTCAAAATCCTCTCAAACGCTGATCGAACCGCTCAGCAAAACGCAGTTGGCGATTCTGCGGTTGGTCGCTGAGGGATTGTCGAATCGCGACATCGCCACGCGATTGACCATCACCGAAGGAACGACCAAATGGCATCTGAATCAGATTTTCGGCAAATTGAACGTTGCCAGCCGAACACAGGCCATTGCTCAGGCGCGGCAATTCAATCTGATCTAAAGGTAGCGCAGGTTTTCCAACCTGCGCCAGATCTCTTTATAAATCATTCGGTCGCAACCAAATATCGTCATCAGGCAGCTTGCGCAGGTTGGAAAACCTGCGCTACGCAGAAAATTTCTTCTCTCACCTAACTTTCGTTAGGGTATTCGCCGCTTGCATCCTGCTAGACTGCCGCCGCTTTTCATTACACGTCTTCCATACTGCTTGAATACGACTTAAACAAAACAAAAAATTCGACTTAGACCTATTGGTAACTTGGCTTAGGGGATGAAGGGAGCGGCTTCCCGGCCGCTTACGCTCGCAGTTGAATCACGAAATCGGACTGGATCATCTCCAGGTTCTCTCGATTTCCGTCCACAACCTTTGCATACGAACCAGCTCTCACGAAGAGGAGACGAGTCATGAAAAATTCTGCCAGTCGTTCCGCATTACCTTTGCTCTTGTTTGTCAGCACTTCTGAATCCTCAAAAGTTTGGGGAACTTTTGCGCGCGGCATCGGAATCACGCTCACGTTTTTAATTTGTTTTGCCAGCCAGCTTTTGGGTCAAAACGCGACCGGCTCCATTACCGGCACCGTGACTGATCCAACTGGAGCGGTGGTCGCCGGAGCAACCGTC
>CAYLJQ010000442.1:0-6095 GCA_964383955.1 uncultured Heliomicrobium sp.
CGCATCGGCTGCGACCACGTGCGCCGGTTCCCACAGTTCGTACGTAATGCCAATCGAGGCCAAAAACTGTTTCACCTCTTCCGGCTGGTTGATCGAACGATTTTCGTCGGGGATGTTTACTGTCGCCATGTTTCCTCCACTTCAATTGGCGAACCGAGTTCGCCCTGTGACTTCCAGCAAGAATTCCAGAATTTCGATGTGGCGTTTTGCTTCGTGAATGCTGGCTCCCCAAGTGTACAGCCCGTGGCCGCGTAGCAAAAAACCATGCGCGTTCGGATTTTGATCCAGCGTGGCGGATAACCGTTCGGCCAGTTCGGTCATATCCTGCGAGTTTTCCAAAATCGGCAACCACTCTTCGTGTTCGTGCGTGCGAACGCCCGCCAAGCCTTTCAGCATTTCGTAGCCGCTGATGTTGATTCCGCCTTCGTTGGCGTGGGCATTGGAAAGCAATGTCGTCCAAACCGAATGCGTGTGCAGAACTGATCCCGCTCCGCGTTGCCGCACCAGTGTCAAATGCAGCCCGGTTTCGTCTGACGGTTTGCCATTGCCTGCGACGACACGTCCAGCATCGTCCACTTGAACAAAATGATTGGCGGTGAGCTGGCCTTTGTCATTTCCGCTGGCGGTGATCAACAACCGTAACGGTTCACGTTCGACTACGGCGCTGAAATTGCCGCTGGTTCCCAGCACCCATCCGCGCTGGTAAAAATTCCTGCCGCATTCGGCCAACAATTGGGCAACGTCAGGATAGCTGTTTTGAGTTTCGATGTTCATTTATCCGGCGGTAAAAATTTGATGTCGCTGTCGAATTTGCGAAAGTTGCGAAACTCGATCACGTTGCGCGTGTAATGGCGGTTGCGGTCGCTGCCCAGCAACACTTCGGCGCGAACCGGCAGCAGATACGGTTGATCGGCAATTTTCACCCAATCGTATTCGACTGAACTTTCCGATAAAGTGATAGGGAAGTTTGCAGGCACGCCTTCGCTGGCCTGCTCAATCCTCAACACGCGTTTAGTTTCGACATCAATCCAAACGGTTCCCTGATAACCGGCAATGACCGACTGATGAGTGGTTCTATCTGTGATCTGGTTTGCGGAAAAGGCTTTCTTGACTTTGAAATCATAAACAACCGTTTGGCGTTTGTTGAACTCTTCTTTTCTGATTTCTTTGAACTCTGCCCTGGATTGGGGAGAAAACGCTGCAATCAGCAGCGCGCCGAACTCGCCCGAAGAAGTCGAGCCGCCCAGATTTTCATATTTCAACTTCGACGGTTTGCCGTCCATCTTTGTCAAAAGGTATTTTTCGCCACCTTTTTCGCGGTAAGACAATTCGACTTCCAGCGTGTCTTCCTTCTTCCAGTCCTTGTCGCCCGGGCTTTGCGCGTACCGCGTGACCAGTTGGGTCGCCATAAAGTCCGGCAGATTTTCTCCGTACTCCAGCGCGTAAAACCGCGCCTGTTCCAGAAAAGGCAACCTGGCAAACGCTTCCGCGCGCGCTTTTTTTTTGGCTTCTTCAGCTTCTTCGGTCGCTTGCGCCGATTGCGGCTGCGCGGTTTCTTCGGCGGATTTCAAACGTGGCTGATCGGGGCGTGGCGGTGGCGGTTCTTCCTTTTTGACTGAATCTCGAATGATGTCCAATAAAAACGATCTGGCTCCGGCTTTTCGCAATTCTTCCAAAACGGCGTCATTGACTGAGAAGGCAACGCCGCGCTCGGCGATTTGTCCCGCCAATTCGCCTTGTTCTATGCGTTTGTCGGCTTTTGCTTTCAGGAAGGTGAGAATTTCTTCCTTGGTGACAGGCGACGTTTTGTCTTGCGCAAGGCTGGTGACAGCCAGGCAGATAACCAAAATCAGGGCAGAGGCAAAGGGCAGAATCTTCTTCATAAATGCTCCCGGTTTCGACGACGGCTATCGGCCCGCCTTGGGACGTAACACCGCAATCATCGCAAAATGATCCGAAGGCGAACGGCCTTCGCGGGCAGTGCGATCAATTTCCGACTTCAATACTTCCCATTCGGCAGATACGCCAATCCAGTCAATGCGCGGCCCCGTTGTCGCATCTGCCTTGAAGGAGGAAAACGTGCCTTCGTTGGCTTCGCGTTTGGGATGAGCAGTGCGGAAGGCATCGCGTACGGTTGAATGTTTACCGTCCGCCGAGCCGAAAAATGCCTGATACGGCTGGCTGTCTTCGCCTGCGTTGAAATCGCCTGTGACGATGATGCGGCAAGTTTTGGCCGCTTCTTCAATTTTTCGGCGGATCAGCTTGGCGGATTCGACACGCGCTTGTTCGCCGCGATGATCGAAGTGCGTGTTGAAAAACATCAGCGGTTTGGCTTTCGGCTGAAGCTTGTCTCGCAGCTTCACCCAACTTGCCATTCTGGTCAGCGAAGTGTCCCAGCTTTTGCTGCCGGGAATAGTTGGTGATTCGCTTAGCCAGAAATGTCCGCTGTCCAGTTTTTCAAATCGCGCCCGGTTGAAATAAAGCGCGGTCATTTCTCCGGCTTCTTTGCCGTCATCGCGGCCAACGCCCAGCACTTCGTAACCCGTCAGCTTTTCAGCCAAAAAATCACGTTGAAAACCAAGCGTTTCCTGCGTGCCGAGCAAGTCAGGCTTGAAGGCTTTGATCGTTTCAATCAGAAAGTCTTTCCGTTTATCCCAATGGTTGTCGCCGTCTTTGGCAGTGCCGTAACGGATGTTGTAACTCATCACACGCACATCGGTTGTCGCTTTGCTGGTCTGGCTTGCCGCGGATGAAATCAACAGGCACGCAATCAGCACCGCCAAAGTGAAATTCTGTTTTGCCATCAACTCTCCTAACGCTATGAAATTAAAATATCAGCGATGAAATTACCTATTCGCCATTGAACATAAACCATTATCCAACAGGTAGAAACGCTTTCCATCCTGACTGTCATTGTTAATGGTCAATGGCCCATGAATGATGACTGACTTAACCTTGCAGCCTTATTGTGGCCACTGGCCGTCTTTCATCTCTTTCAAGTTGAGCTTTTGCGGATCAATCACGACGTGTTTCACCTTCTTGCGATTCCAGGTGTAGGTGATGTGAACCCTTCCATCGCCGGTTTGAATCACTGCCGGATATGAATACTCCGCCGAAGCAGGACCTGTTTCCAACACCGCCGCGGCTTTCCAGTTCTTGCCGTCTTCACTGATGGCGACGTTCAGAGGGGCGCGATCGCCCCATTTGCCTGCTTTGGTGATGACGTGGTTATAGACCAGCAAATGCCGCCCGTCTTTTAGCGTCACGCCGTCAATGCCTGAATTTGGATTCGGCAGGGAAGTCGCCGCCAGCTTGCTCCAGGTTTTGGCGTTGTCTTCCGACCACGATTCGACGACTACACCTTGGCGGCTTCGCATCAACGCCTGAAGCTTCATACCGTTTGGGCCGCCTTTGTGAAACAGAACGGTGGGTTGAATCACGCCGAACTCTTTACCGTCGTTGATGGGTTCAGTGCGCGTCCAGGTTTTGCCTTGATCCGAAGTGCGTTCGAAATGCACACGCCAGCCTTTGTCTTCCGTGCTGGAAGGGCACAGCAATTCGCCATTGGCCAGTTCAACTGGTTTGTCTTTGATCGGCCCGGCAATTCCATCGGGCAAACGCACTGGCTTGCTCCAGGTTTTCCCGCCATCCGCTGACGTGATCAACATTCCCCACCATTTCGCCGGATCGGGGCCGACTTTATAAAACAATAGCAGCGGTCCGGATTTCGGCTGGTGCAACACCGGGTTCCAAGTTGGATAGCGCTTTTCGGGCGATTCGACGCCGTTGGCGACTTCAACGGGCGTGTTCCATTTACCGTTTTCGTAGCGCGAAACCCAGATGCCGACATCAGGATTTTTTTCCTTCGTGCCGCCAAACCAAGCCGCGACCAACGTGCCTTTTGATTCAGCAATCGTCGAAGCGTGGCATTCCGGGTACGGAGCTGTTTCGTAAATGAACTCGGATTTAAGGACGCCAGGCGCAGAGTTTTGCGCCACAGTCGTCGCGGTCAAAGCAAATAGCAAAGTGATGAAAGATAGTTTTTTGAGCATGTGCATTCGGTTGTGGTTTTTGATTTACGAATTAACGAATTGTTTCCAGCAATGCACGCCGTCTTACGCTTTCAGGTGCCGCAAGTCATGGTCGTGACCAGCCAGATGCACGCCCGCGTGCCTTTTCAGAATCGGCAACAGCCTCTGCAATGTGGAAGATGTCGGTGGAAAACGAGCGGCAGTTTACGGCAGAAATTTTGGAATCGCCAATGGCTTTCACCCACGTTATGCTTGAGGATTTCGGCAAATGATGGAAAGTTCTGAGCGAAAGCATCCTGTCCTACTTCCTTGAGACGGGCCAAGCTTCTAGACGTTCAATCCAACTTCTGAAATGTGGGCATTCACTGCGAATCTTGTCGAGGCCAATTTCCAGTATTGCAAATGCGCCAAAAAGGGGTTTTTGGTAGCCTGGGACTAAATTCTGTACTCGCTTGGAAGGAGCAGTAATTGGAGAATCATTTATCTCTTCAGGAGTGGAGAACTGATCGCGAATGGCCTGAAATTTTGGCGCGAGGTCGGGCCTTTCTATTCCTTTGGCGAAAAGGCTGCAATCGCTAAAGAGAAGGCCTTCGAATTCGTGCATTACCACAAATGGAATAAACCGACTTGAGTCGAAGTTTCTTCCCATCTCGCGGCAAACGTCTGTCAGCAAAGCATTCTCTACCGATCTTGCTCGTTGCTCAAAAGCTAGTGCCCCTGCTTCGGTTCGCCCTGGCCAAGCCTTGCCGCCGGTTTGTGGCAAACCGTAATAATCAACCATCGTGGATATTACAGAGCCTGCATCCTCTTTCAGATGATTCAGAATGCCGTCGCGCACGGAACTCCAGGAGCGTATTCCGCCGCGCTGTCTGGCATTGCCAACGATTCGTGCGCTGACGCCTTCATACCCGTAATTGTGGAGATGAGGGCGAAGCACCTCCTTTACAAAAGTCTCTTCAGTTTGTCCTTCGACATGAACGAGCAGTCTTGGCATGCGCAGTTAATCTCCTCCTGGCCGACCGCCGAATTCATTCATCTCCCAAAGCTGGCCGAGGCTGTAATTTTCAAGCCAAGTGGCAAGCTTGGCCGAATCGAGTCGCGTGAACTGTGTTCCTCCGTCAACAAGGTCTGCCACAAGCACGTCCTCTGGCTGGAAATTATCTAGTAATAATGGAGATTGCGTGGATAGGATCACTTGCGTTTTGACCGATGCCTGTTTAACCAGTGAGGCCAACATCGTAATGGCGTAAGGATGCAGCCCTAGTTCAGGTTCATCTACCAAAATGACCGAAGGCCGATGGTCCTCTGGCTGCAAAAACAACGTTGCCAGAGCAATAAATCGCAGAGAGCCATCTGACATAGATGATGCATCGAAATAGGCTTCAGAATTTTGATGCCGCCATTCCAAACGAATCTTTTCAGCGTTTAGTTTTTGCGGTGCAAGTTGGAAATCGTCAAAAAATGGAGCTATTCGCTGTACAGTACGGCGAATAAGACTGTAGGAATCTAGGTGCTCCTCACGCAAATAATAGAGAAAGGCAGCCAGATTTGAGCCATCTGGGCGGAGATAACGATTGTCATTCACATCTGCCGTCTTTTTCATTGGTGAACTCGAGCTGGTGTCATGGAAGTGATACAACCGCCAGCGGTCAAAATGGTCACGGACGTATGAGGCAGTTGCTGATTGTGGAGTCGTTGCACTAATTCCCGCTTCTTTTCCCAACCGTGCAAGGCTTTCTCCATAAGGATTTGGGTATTGACTCTTAATCCAAAAATAGGCCCATTCAGATGCTGGAATCAGTTCATCTGCATTGGTTGGTTCGAGCTCCAAAGCGTACTGATTTCGCTCTTTCAGGAAGGCGATCCGAATACTCAATTTCGGCGTCACTTTTGATCCAAAATGGAGAACCTTTTCTGCGCCTCCCGCTTTGGTAACATAATCCTGCAGATGTCCTTCGCGAATAGCATGTAGAAAGGAAAATACACCTATAAAGTTTGATTTGCCTGAACCGTTCGGACCAATGACTACATTGATAGCGTTCAACGGCAGTTTTTCGACCGATG
>CAYLJQ010000443.1:0-6080 GCA_964383955.1 uncultured Heliomicrobium sp.
GCCGTGGCTTTGGCCTTCTCAGCGGTTGTGTCGCTGATGTAGGCGCTGTCGCTTTCGATTGAAGAGGCGTTGTCATCTTCCAGCGCGCGCAGCTTCAAGCCCAAGTCGGTGATGGTGAATGTTTCTTTCAGCAAGGTGCTTAACACCATTTCGTCCACCATTTTCCGAACTTCGACTTCGCTCTGCTTAACTGGCTGTTGGGAAAGCAGGATCGCGTTGGCTTTGTTGTCCTGTTCCAGATTGCGTTGCAGTTTTTTCAGCGGCAGGAAAATCGCGCGGACGGCTCCTTGCTGCGGGCGAAGCGAAAATTCGCCGATGCTTCCTTGTGGCAAAGCTTCGCGCATGGTTAGGCGAACGGTGCGGCCCAAATCTTCTTTGCGGCTGTGAAGCGATTCGACTGGGATGGCTGAAGGCTTTTCAATTCTCAAGATCAGCGTGTCGCCCGGTTTGGCGTTCAGTTCCGAAGCCAGCGCGGCACTCGCAACCAGATCATTGTTTTCGGGTGGAGCGATGCTGGAACCGTGGAATTTCCAAAATCGTTCGTCCACGCCATAAACCGCGACACCTCCGGCGCGCGCGTTGGAATCGCTGTGGGTCACGACGCCTTCGATGGCGATCAGCGCGCAAGCGTCGTTGAAGTTGGTCGAAAAGTTCTGAACTGACTTCAGATCATCGGCCAACTGTTCGCGGAAAAATCCTGTGGACGCGACCAGCAAATCCGTCTTGCCCAGCCGCGCAAGCGCCAGGTCTTGCAAGCTGGCGCGAACGGAATCGCCGACCAGCAAAGCTCCGGCCAGCACGGCTGTTGCGGTGGCTACGCCGAATATGACCGCAAGGTTCGTACGGCGGAAGTGCGACAAATTTCGTTTAACGAGCGTGGAAAAGTTCATAAAGAAGTCGGAAGTCGGGTGGCAGGAGTCGAAGCGCGTTACCGTTTGCCGACTCCCGAATGCCGACTACTTGTGTGGCTACTGTTTGACGAACCGGAAATTGCGAATGCGACCGGCGCTAAGGCGGAATCCATCAACGCGATTTTGCGCGTCCCGCGTGAAGCGGAACGTACCCAAAATGCTCAGCGAACTGAACGCGTCGCGAAACGCAGGCGTCAGTTGGGTCGGGCCGAATTTCTTGCGCGTGACAATTAGCTTGCCGTCTTTTAACGACACGCGATACGTCGAATCAATTTCTTCGCTGTAATAGGTGCCTTCATATTCGCTCAGTTTGGATGTATCAGCAGGTGCCATCGCGTCATAGTTGATTGCTGGCCGGCCTACAATTTTCAGTACAAATCTCAATGGATTGCCTTGGGGTGAATTTTCAAAGATGACTTCCGCAGGCGTTTCGGCAGACGGGCTGACCGTGTGAAAGCGATTGGCATCAAGCGGCATTAGGCCAACATTCAAGCCTAAAGCCGACAATTGCAGCTTGTCGCCACTCAGGGAAATGCGAGCGATTTCTTCTGCTCTTGCATCCCAATACGCGCCGACTTTGGCTTTCAATTCTTGCTCGCTCAGCGTAAGGGCGGCAGTTGCCAGTGTCGAAGCGGGTTTCGGCGGAGGCGTCGCAAATTCTTTTGTCAGATACAGGTCAGTGACTTGCCGGGCAAACAGACCTGGATTGGCTGCGCCGGAATTGCACAGGCAAGCGACGGAAAAACGCTTATCGGGAAAGCGCATCAGGTGCGAGCGATAGCCCGCATCGCCGCCAGAATGTTCGACGAGGTTAAGTCCTTTGTAAGTTCCAACCACGACCCCGCGCGCATACGAAATCTGTTCGCCGTCATTCAGTTGGCCGCGCATCTGCATTTGTTCAATCACCCAATCGCCGCCGACTTTCTTGTCGTAAAAGTTCTGATCCCATTTGGCCAGATCTTCAACTGTGGTCACCAGGCTGCTGGCGCCAACGGTGTCGTAATTCGGCACGCTCAGCTTGAAGCTTCCGTTCGGGCCTGGGTTGTACGCGTAAGCTTGCTGCTTCACCACGATGGCATGATCATCGCGAAAGATGGTACGCGTCATTCCCAGCGGTTTGAAAATGCTTGCTTCGGCGAATTCGCGTAACGATTGGCCACTGACTCTTTTAACGATGTAGGCCATCAGCGTGTAACCGGTGTTGCAGTACATGTGCTGATCACCCGGTTTGAAATTCAACTCCTTCATGCGTGAAACCAGATCAAGAATGTCGTCATCGCGAACCACGTCTTCGCCCAGGCGCGTGCCGGACATAATCAACAAATTCCACTGATCGCGCAGTCCGCTGGTGTGATGCAGCAAATGGCGAATGGTGATTGGCTGGTCGAATTCGCGCAATTCGGTGATGTACTTTTGAACCTTGTCGTCCAGGGAGAGTTTGCCTTGCTGGGCCAGCAGCAGGATGGAAAAGGCTGTGAACTGCTTTGACACCGAAGCGACGTGAAATGGCGTGTCCGGCTTGATTGCTACGTCGTGGTCAAGGTCGGCCATTCCGTAGCCGCGCTTGTAAATGATCTGGCTGTCTTTGATCACGGCCAGCGCGCAACCCGGCGAATTGGGCTTATCGAACTGGGCGAAAACTTTGTCCACTTTTGCGGTCAGATCATTGTCGCCGGATTGCGCCTTTGCGGATGGAGTGGAAAGCAACAAAGACAGAATTGCGATAACAAAAGTGCAAAGACGGAGCAATGAAATTGGGGTCATCATCGTTTCCTCAGGAATTGTTGAATCAGACTTGTTTGAGCTTTCGGTCTGCTAGATCAAACCGAATCGGGAATTTTGCAGCCAGTTCTGCGCTGTGTGTGACGACGATCAGAATGGTTTGCTGTTGGCGATGCAGATCCAGCAACAACTCGGCGACGGTTTCTGCCGTATCGTGATCCAGATTGCCTGTTGGTTCATCGGCCAGCAGTAGCAACGGCTGGTTGATCAATGCGCGAGCGATGGCAACGCGTTGTTTTTCTCCGCCGGAAAGTTCTGCCGGGCGGTGGTGCATGCGCTCCGCCAGGCCGACTTGTTTCAGCAGCGCTTGCGCGCGTTCGACAGCGTTGCCATTGGCTTTGGCGACCAACGTTGGCGTCAGCACATTTTCCAGCGCCGAACATTGCGGCAGCAAACTGTGATCCTGGAAAATAAAGCCGATCTTTTCATTGCGAAACGCCGCGAGTTTGGCTTCATCAAGGGTGAATGGATTTTGCCCATCCAGCGTCAACGTTCCAGCCGTTGGCGGATCAAGCGCGCCAAGCAAATACAGCAGCGTGCTTTTGCCGGAACCGGATGGCCCCATGATCGCGGCGGCATCCCCTCTGTTGAAGGTGAGCGAAACATCGGCAAGGATTGGCAACCTTCCGCCGGGCGTCGGATAGTCTTTGGTCAAATTGTTTAGTTGAAGCATACGGCGCGCATTGTACGGCAAAAGGGGAAAGGCAAAAATCAAAAGGCAGAAATTTGGCTTTCTCAGGCGGGCTGATTTGGGGGTTCAGTTCTGGGAAGTTAAATTCCCAGAAGCGGACACTGGGAGCAGTGGCTTCCGAGATTGGGAAATCATAAATGCTGTAAATTGGCCAGTTATCGGATTTTCTGGCTGTGAAACTGGCTGGCACGGAAATTGGCTAGTACGCTGAGGAAAACTAAGTTTATTACCTAACAAGTGGGATTGGTTTTGGAGTCTTTATGGATAAACCTCGTGAAAAATCGGTGGCGCGGAATCGAAAAATTCGCCGCGTAGTCTACATCGCCTTGGCGTTGGCAGCAGTTGGAACAATCAGCGTAGTGTTGGCGCGGATGAAGCCTCGCGCGCAAACTGTCGAACGTTCAACAGTCATCATTGATACAGTCAAGCGCGGAGAAATGCTGCGGCAGGTTCAAGGGTTGGGAACGCTGGTTCCTGAAGAGATCGTTTGGATTCCTTCCACCACCAGCGGACGCGTTGATAAACGCTTGGTTCAACCCGGCACAACCGTCACGCCCGATACAGTCATTTTCGAACTCAGCAATGAAGATTTACAGCAGCAGTTGCAAGTCGCCGACTTGCAGGTGAAATCCGCCGAAGCCGAATACATCAACAAAAAGGCCGAGTTGGAAACTCAATTGCTGAACCAGCGCGCGTCGGCTGCGACGGTCGAATCCGATTATCAGGTGGCCAAGATGGAAGCGGATTCTTATGCGCAATTGGTTAAAGAAGGTTTGTATTCCGACTTGCAGTACAAACAGAAACAGACGAAAGCCAACGAATTGGGCACGCGCAACGAACTGGAAAAGAAACGCATTGCCATGACGATGGAAGCGATGAAAACCCAGTTGGCGGTCACGCAATCCACGCTGGACCAGCGTCGCGCTTCTGTGGAGTTGATCCGCAAACAGGTTGCTGATTTGCGCGTCAAGGCCAAGATGCACGGCGTGTTGCAGCAATTGGCCGTCGAAGTCGGACAACAGGTGACGCCCGGGACGAATCTGGCTCGCGTGTCGGATCCAAGCCGATTGAAGGCGCAGGTCAGAATTGCCGAAACTCAATTGAAAGATATTCGTATCGGACTGGTAGCTACGATTGACACCCGCAACGGAATTATCCCTGGACACGTGACGCGCGTTGACCCTGCCGCTTTGAACGGCACGGTGACGGTGGATGTTTCGCTGGAAGGCGCGCTGCCGCCGGGGGCGCGTCCTGATATGAGCGTTGACGGGAAAATCGAGCTGGAACGATTGGACAACGTGCTGAACATTCAACGTCCAACCTTTGGGCAGGAAAACAGCACGATCAAACTCTTCAAAATAGAACCTGATGGATTACACGCCGAGTTGACTGCCATAGACATTGGCCGGACATCGGTGACGACAGTCGAAATCGTCAGAGGGTTGAAAGTCGGCGACAAAGTCATCGTTTCCGACACCTCGCAGTTAGGCGATAACGTTACCAGAATAAGACTTGATTGATATCAGAAGGCTGGTTGGCTGGCAGTTTGTTGCAAGATGCTGCCAAACCGCCGGCCACTGCCCAACCACCACAGGAGAACATAATGAGCGAACCATTGTTGCGCTTGGATTCAGTTACAAAAGTGTTTTACACCGATGAAGTAGAAACCCACGCTTTGTCGGGAATTCATTTGGAAATTGGCAAAGGCGAGTATGTTTCCATCGCCGGCCCATCAGGCTGCGGCAAATCAACACTGCTTTCGATTTTGGGCTTGCTGGATTCACCCAGCGACGGCGGTTACAGCCTGAACGGCAAACCGGTTCAAAATCTGAGCCTTTCCGAGCGCGCCCGCATCCGCAACCGCGAGATCGGATTTATTTTCCAGAGTTTCAACCTGATCGGCGATTTGTCGGTTTATGAAAACGTTGAATTGCCATTGACCTATCGCGGAATGAGCAGTGCCGAACGCAAACAGCGCGTCAACGCCGCGCTTGAAAAAGTCGGGATGGCGCACCGTGCCAAGCATTTGCCTTCGCAGCTTTCCGGCGGTCAGCAACAGCGCGTTGCGGTTGCCCGCGCAGTCGTTGGCGATCCGCTGATTCTGCTGGCTGACGAACCTACCGGAAACCTGGATTCGACCAACGGCGATGCGGTGATGGAACTGCTGCGCGAATTGCATCGCAATGGCGCAACGATCTGTATGGTCACCCACGATACGCGTTTTGCCCGCCACGCTGACCGCTCAATCCATCTGTTCGACGGACGTGTTGTCGAAGAGGAATCGGTGAATCACTGAAGCGATCGCTCAGATGATTGAAACGAAAGCATTTTTTTCAGGCTGGTTGTGACCGGCGATGCGGCCACAGATAGAAGCTGTCTGGCCGCCTCGCCTAATCCTGTTCGCGGTAAAGGTGATGGCGCAACTTTGCCGTTTTGCGCATTCATAAGGACTACCAAGACTAGGCGGCACTTGCCATCACTTTCCACTAAGGCGAATCTCAGGGCCAAGGCATTGCTATTGTCATCGAGCCCAGAAAACAAGAAATCCTTGCAGGCTGGGCCAAAGTCATAGAAATTCTGAAACCTCACGGCGTGCGGATGCACTAACAGACGTCCAATCAGGTTTAACCACAAACTATCAACGCGAAGCTGGCAAAAAAGATTTAACCTCAGCTTCGCGTTCTTATCTTGATTGT
>CAYLJQ010000444.1:0-6070 GCA_964383955.1 uncultured Heliomicrobium sp.
ATGCATGGTTTTGCGTTGTTCTATTCGATGAAAAATCAGTTTGAAGACGCGGCAAAAGCGGCAAAACGTTCGCTGGAACTGAACCCAGCCAATACTCGCGTACAAATGCTGCTGTTTACGATTTATCTGGAATCCAAAACCCATCTGGACGAAGCCGAGAAGATTCTTTCCGGTCTGGAAGCGCGCGGCGAACTGGATCCGCAGATCATCACCAGAGCGCGCCAGGATTTGAGTAGTGCAAGCACTGGCGTGGGAGCAGGGTCAAAAAGCTCGCTTGACCACGGCCCGAAAGACCCCAAGTAAAGACGGAGGCCGGAGTTGGGATTCATTTTACGCTGTGTTCTGATTCTTCTGGTTTTCAGCTTTGTCGTGTACGTGCTGAAAGCCATTGTCCGCTTGAGCGCGCATTTGCGGACAACAGTCAAAGACGTCAAATCCATGCGCGATCAAATCAGCGGATCTCCGGCCAAAAGCGCTGAGATGGTCAGGTGTATTGCCTGCGGTTCATTCGTCGCGTCGCGCGAAGCCTTGACGGTTTCATCTCGTAACTCTGCCCAAACATTTTGCTCGCACGAATGCCTCGCTGCTCACGCAAAAAGCGCTTAACTCACTCAAAATAAACCAAAAACTCGCCCTCCTATTTCTCAATAAATCCATCCTTAGTCGCAAAATTTCCTGCCTGAAATTTTGACATGCTTTGGCCAATCCGTATGATGCCAACCACTCTGCTGGTTTAGCGAAAATCGTAAATCGAAAAATCTATCACCGCGCAAAGCAATTTGAGCGAAAGAAGGATTTATATGAGTGTCGCGAATACCGTATACGGCGAAATCGAAATTGGATTGCACCGGACGCAACCGGAAGCTATCGAAGTGGAATTGCGCGTCAACGATCCCGACACACAAGGTGAAATTGCTCCCGCTCGCGGACAGGTCAACATCACACCCGAAAAGCTGTTGGAAGAACTCTTTGCTTTGCAGAACGACCCCGATGAATACGGCCAAAAACTGGCCGAGTATGTTTTTGAATCCGCAGAAATCCGCGAGCGGTTTGGCGAAACAAAAGCGGCATTTCAAAAACAGGGAACGCCGATTAGATTGCGGATTGCGGTTGATCGTAGCTTGCCCGAACTTCACGGAATTTGTTGGGAGTTGATGCGCGACCCGAAAACCGGCAGCACGTTGGCGACTTCGGAGCAGGTTGTCTTTTCCCGTTTCACTCTCAGCCGAGACTGGCGCGTCATCAAGCTGCGACCCAAAGCGAGCCTGAAAGCCTTGATTGCAGTCGCTTCGCCATCAGATTGGGAAGAACACAATTTGGCGGCAGTGGATGTAGCGGGCGAAATTGTTCGTGCGCGCGAATCACTTGCTGGAATTGGAGTTCCAACGATTATCGGTGACAAGGAACCGCTGACGCTCAACCGTCTGATTGCAGGCATTCGCCAAGGCGTGGACATTCTCTATCTGGTCTGCCACGGAGAAATTTCCCGAAAGTTGGTTCCTCAACTGTTGCTGCAAAACGAAGACGGCACGACCGACAAAATCGAAGCCAGCAGGTTTGCAGAACGAATCAGTGAGTTGATGGAAGTCCCGCGTTTGGTCGTACTGGCTTCGTGCGAAAGCGCGGGCAAAGAATATGGCGACAGAAGCCAGGCCGCGCAAATTGCTTTGGCACCTCGACTTGCCGAAGCCGGAGTTCCCGCCGTTCTTGCAATGCAGGGCAAAATCAGCATGGAAACAGTGAAGCGGGCAATGCCGATTTTCTTCTCTGAATTGCTGAAAGACGGCCAGATTGATCGAGCGCTGGCCGTCGCTCGCGGTACGGTTCGCAATCAAGTTGATTGCTGGATTCCGGCATTGTTTCTGCGTTTGAAGAACGGACGTATCTGGTACGAACCGGGATTTGCGGGCGACCGAAAGCAGGAGTTTCAGAAATGGAGTTCCATCTGCCACCAGATCAACAAAGGTCAGTTCATCCCGATTCTCGGCCCGGAACTTGGCGAAGAACTGTTTGGCGGAACGCGCGAACTGGCCAGCGAACTGGCAGAAAAAGAAGCATTCCCACTGGCTGAACATGACCGCACGGATTTGGCAAAAGTCACGCAATTCATCAGCACGAATCAGAGCCGCCGATATGCTCAGGAAATCGTGACCGACCAACTTCAGGGAAGGCTTTCAAAGCGCTTGGGTTTGAAGTTGACGCTTCGTGAGCTTCTCGACCGGGCAGTCGAAAAATGCCTGTCGGACGAACAGAATCCTTATCGAATTTTGGCAGAATTGCCTGCAGCCATTTACTTGAATGCCAGCCACGAAACCATGCTTCACCGTTCGCTACTAGCGATAGGAAAAAATCCCGAAGCGGTTTTCTGCTCTTGGCGAGGCAATGAAGTTCCTAAACAACCGCAACCCAAAAACCTGACGCCAACGCCTGAAACGCCGTGGGTGTATCAAGTTTTCGGTTTGTTCGGGAAGTCCGACACGATGGTGCTGACCGAGGATGATTTTTTCGATTACCTGATTGCAACTTCGCGGCTGGATTTATTGCTGCCGAATCTGGTTGGGCGATTGATGCAAAGCTCGCTGATTTTCTTGGGCTTCCGGCTGAACGATTGGCGATTCCGGGTTCTGTTCCGGATGATTGTCACGCGGCCAGGAATGCAAACAATGAAGGAATTTTCCCACGTAGGAGTGCAGGTCAATCCGGACGAAAACAGTCTGGCCGATATTGAACGCGCAATGAAATACATGGAAAGTTATTTCCAGGAAGCCAAGGGCGAAGCGCCAAGCATTTCGATTTACTGGGGGAGCGCCGCAGACTTTTTAAAAGAGTTGCGCAAACGCTTGGCGGAAACCAGTGCGGAAGAAGCCGTGCCAGTAACGAAGGAGGGCAATGATGATTGGCTCTAAATTGAAACGCGCAGTCGGAGCGAACCCGTTCGTCGGGCCACGCCCATTTGAAACTGGACGCAAAATCTTCGGGCGTGACCGCGAGATTGACGATCTATATTACCTGCTCAGCGCCGAACGAATTGTGTTGTTGCATTCGCCGTCAGGCGCGGGCAAAAGCTCCCTCGTTCAAGCCGGATTGATTCCGCGATTGAACGAACGCTTCGATGTGTGGGGGGCGACGCGCGTGAATTTGCATCCGTTAGCCGCTCAAGAATCTGGGCAAACTGTGGCAATCAACCGCTATGTCCGCAGTGCCGTACTTGGTTTTGAACAACAGATTCCCCCAGAGCGCCGTCGCAGCGAAACGCAGCTTGCCAGAATGACGTTGCCTGATTACGTTGCCAGTCGTCCCCGTCGCCGTTCAGCGCCGCAGAACATCGTGTTGATCTTTGATCAGTTCGAAGAAATTCTAACCGCCGATCCGCTGGCCATTGAGGCGAAGCACGCATTTTTCAGACAATTGGGAGAGTTGCTGCTCGATCCACATATTTGGGCGCTGTTTGCAATACGCGAAGACTATTTGCCGGCACTTGATCCTTATGCGCAGCAAGTGCCAACACATTTAAAAAACTGGCTCCGCCTTGATTTATTGCGTCGTGACGCTGCCCACGAAGCAATTTCCAGCACTGCTGTAGAAGGGGGACGCGAATTCGATCCGGCGGCTGTCGACAAATTGGTGCGCGACTTGGCGACTATGAAAATGCAGCAGCCAGATGGCACGTTTCGGAAGCAAACGGGACTGTATGTTGAGCCCTTGCAGTTGCAGGTTGTCTGTCGTGGGCTCTGGGAACGGATGCCCGAAGCAAAACAGACAATTGAGTTGGCGGACATTGAGAGATTTGGCGATGTAACGGACGCGCTTTCCGGTTACTACGCGGACGAAGTCGCCCGCATGGCCGAGAGCGATATGCACGTGGAGCGAACAATCCGCGAATGGGTGGGAAATCGGTTGATCACGCCGGATGGTATCCGTAGCCAGGTACTGCGAGGAGCGGGCAAGAGCGAAGGCTTGGATAACGGTTTGATTGCCAGTTTGGTGGACACTCATCTGGTGCGCGGCGAACAGCGCGACGGCGCGACCTGGTATGAACTGGCGCACGACCGGCTGATCGAACCGGTGCGGAATAACAACCGCGACTGGTTCGATGCTCACCTGCATAAAGTGCAGAAAGACGCCTCTGTTTGGGAAACGCAGGGACGCCCGACATCATTGCTTCTGCTCGGCTCGGACCTTGCGGAAGCGGAACAGTGGGCTGGCCAAAACGAGTCTTCGCTAACCACCACCGAGCGCGAATTCCTTGGGGCATCAGCGGCCAAACAGCATCAAGATGCGCTACGCCGCCGCCTGGTGGTGATTTTGACCGTGGTCGCATTGTTGGCTCTAGGGGCGGTGGCGGTCGCCTCTATCGCAGTGGGAAAGGCACGCAAAGAAGCCAATTCCGCGAGCATCGCCAAGGCCGACGCCGATGCCGCGAAACGGCTGGCCGACGCTTCTGATCTGAATGCGAAACAACTACTGGCAACTGCGCAGGCAGCCATCAAAGACGTAGAGTTGCAAAAAGGAATTGCGGATAACCAATCACTGCTTGCGCAACAGCAAGCTGAGTTGGCTGCCGCGGCCAGCGCTGATGCAGCGGATCGAAAGGAAACCGCCGATCAAATCACCTATGTGGTTAATATGAATCTGGCTGGTGCTGAGTCGGACAAAGGCAATGACCAACAAGTTTTTCAACTACTGGATGCTTACTTACCCGCAACTTATCCGGCGCAAGATCAAAGCCATCGGCGTAGCTTTTACTGGTACTACCTTTGGCGACAGCACAACAAAAACATCAGGCTTGGCGAACATAACGGCTATGCTCGTGCGGTGGTCATTTCGCCAGATGGTAAATTGCTTGCTTCAGCCGGCCAGGATAACTTTGTGAAGCTGTGGGATGTAGCCGCTAAAAAGCAGATCAAAGTGCTTGAACACGAAGATTCAGTTTCCTGTATCGCGTTTTCACCCGATGGGAAAACGCTTGCTTCTGGTGAAGGAAACAAGGTGAAGCTATGGGACGTTGCGAGTGGAAAGTTACGTAAAACGTTGGAGGGGCATCTAGAACCAGTTACCGCAGTGGCGTTCTCGCCGAACAGTGAAACCTTGGCGTCGGCAAGTTTGGGTGGGACAGTGATGCTTTGGGAGCTACAAGGCCGAGCACCGGGCAAGGTTTTTGTAAGACAGAGAAATGATGTTAACTCAATGGCATTTTCGCCGGATGGCAAGTTACTAGCGTTGGGCAATGCGGCAACGCTAAACAGAACAGAACTTCTGAAACTCATGAGTGCGGGGCTCAAAGACGACATCACGGTGCGGCTTTGGAATGTGAAGAGTCAGAAGGTGTTCAAGACTCTAAAGGAATATCCTATACAAGTTACCTCTTTGGCCTTCTCGCCCGAGGGGCGATGGTTTGCCTCAGCCAGCGGCGGCGAAGAACTAACGGTGTGGGATGCGAAAACCTGGGAGGAGATCAAGCTGTTTGGTGTAGAGCAACGTACTGCCAGCGAGGTGACTTTCTCACCAGATGGCGAACTGCTCGCTGCGGCAGGAATGGATGGCACGGTAAAGTTGTGGAACATGCGAACCAGGAGGATGATTGATACATTGGAAGAACATACCTTTCCGATCAACTCCATGACATTCTCTCCTGATGGGCTGATGCTCGCTACGGCAAGCAATGATAAAACTTTGAGGCTCTTTGATCTGCAAAGCCAAAGAGAAGCGAAGGTGCTGTCCGACCACGATTCCTGGGTTAATTCAGTGGCCTTCTCGTTTGATGGTAAATCCTTTGTCTCGGCGTATTACGATGGTAGTGTGAGGCTTTGGAATGGCGAGAAGGCCATAGAACTTAGGCCTCCTGCAGAGTTTGGGAAATCCGTCAATTTCGTGACTTTCTCGCCAAATGGCAGGCTGCTAGCCGCCGCAAGCGAGGACAAGACACTAACGCTGTGGGCAATGCCGAGCAGACAGCCACTTAAAGTCTTCGCAGAACGCCGATTCAACGGCGACTGTGTGGCATTTTCGCCCGACAGCAAAATGCTTCTTACAGTCGGGGATGATGAGGCAATTCAGTTATGGTCTGTGC
>CAYLJQ010000445.1:0-6038 GCA_964383955.1 uncultured Heliomicrobium sp.
CTACCCCTACAAATCCCCAATTAGCCATTGCCGGGCGAGTTGCCTCGCAACGGCGCGCCGTCAGCGCGGTCGTAATTGGATTCAGATTGGGGTTGTACGAGCTATTCATAAGCTTTGTCCAAACTGCTAGGAATCAAAAACTGTTATTTCTAAATTGTTACGATGAGATTTGAAAGCGTGCGCATTCTAACAGAGATTCCATTCCGGTCAATGAAAATGTTATGCCAGAAGCCAATATTTTTTGTCAGAGAATCAAAAATGCCAGTTTGTTACTTCAGATCGGTTAGTTGTTACCTTTGGTACCCTAAAATCAACTCTGTTTTCTGTTCAGTATTCCCGTGATAGAAGGTCACAATCACCTTGCTTCGCGGTTTCGTCAACCGGACACGACGAGTAAATTCCGCAGGAGTGCGAACTCTGTACCCGTTAAACTCGGTGATGACATCCCCTTCGCGCAACCCGCCAAGATCTGCCGGGCTATTTTCATTCAAATCTCGAATCTCCACACCACATCTTTGAACTCCAGGAACTCCACATCGGCGTGTCGAATTATTCAATCCAAGCCATCCCTGTTCGCGAGTTTCCAGTTTTGGTTGAAGCTGTGGAAAGTTGCGATCGGCGATTTTGATCTGCAATGTCAGGGTTTCTCCCTCGCGATAAACTTTCACCGGGACAGTTGCGCCAATAGCTAAAGTATCCAATACCTCGCGAATTTCTGTGTTGTTACGTACCAGCTTGTCACCCAATTGCATCACCACGTCGCCAGCTTGAATACTGGCCAGCGCTGCCGGAGCGTCATCCGTGACCAGACTATCCACAAAAATTCCTTTGATGTCTGGCGGATAGCCTGCCTCAGAAATCGAGCCTGGTTTAAAGCCAAGGGCATTCGGCACATCTGCAGTTGAAACTCTGCGAACTCTTTCATCCATCCGGTCGCGATTCGACCGCCCCGCTTTCATTCCAATGCCAACACCGATCATTGTGAAGGCTGAAACCAGCACCAGTAGAAAAACCCAAAAAGCTTTTTGTCGCAACACTCGTTTACGCAAAGAAGTCGTTTTATAAGCGGAGTTTTCTGCTTGAGAAACAGGATAAGCCGCAGCCGGCGGAACATAAAATTGCGAAGTAGAACCGCTTGGCATGACTGGGTTGGCAAGCCTGGCGGATGGGTTGAAGCGGTGCGTGTCTTCCAAATCTGCGACTGAAGTCATAGCCGGAACCCCGCAAGAGCGGCAATATCGGTCATGCTCACCGCGTTCAGCACCGCAGGACTGACAAACATTCATAAAATCTCCTGATTTCTCTTCTTTGTTCAAATGAATTGGGTGAACTGTCAGCGGATACGACGACAAACCTTGATTGGTTCGCTGCAATTCCGAAAGAACCGCGCTAAATGTGCGCAGCCGGAAAATTATCGCCTCAGCGCGCAAGCCTTTAATCCAAACCAAGTCGATATTCGATGGCGATTTGCCGCTATTAGCCGGTAACCGATCAGTTCAACCAGCAGCAACAGCGGCAACACGTAAATCAGAATGATCAAAAGCCTGAACACTGGCCTTTGCCATAGAAAATAATTCACGCCCATTGCGCCAGCATAAACTTGTCCACGCCGTGTGATAACTTGCAGCTTCTTTGAGCACTGTTCGTAACCAAAGCCAAATTTCAACAACTCGCTTTCAGCGAACATCTGGTACGGCTCAATCGTGAACTGGCCTTGAATATCCATACGTTTCGCCAGTTCCGATGACCAGGTGCAAATGCCACAGTCGCCGTCAAAAAGCAGGTAATCCCGATTCGCTTGAATCACAACCGAACTCCTTTGCGGACGATGATCGGCGAGCCATCAGCGACAAACGCGGAACTGGGTTTCGATCGTAAAGTTTCGCAGAATTGCGGGCCGTAAACTTGTTCAACATCGCATTCGAATTCGGTTTCGCTGACCTGCCAGACTCGCCACGAAGGATGTTCGACCTGATATTCAACCGTGCCTCCGTCGCGCTGAGCTGCGTATCCCCAGTAATGCTCGGTAATGAACTCTTCTTCGGAACCAGCGACCAGCATTTCGGCTTTGCCGGTTGTGCGAACCCGCAAAAAATTTCTTCCCGATTTCTCCATCCATCCGTATTCGACCAAGCCGCTTTTGGTGAATGAAGCTTCGCCCAAATCCGTGCCGTGCCACATACGTCGTGCCACATAGTTTTCGTTGTAAACAACCTTTGCGACCGTAGCAATGGCTAGGCGCGGCACGATTTCTTTGACAAACACCACGCCGCGCCGCCATCCATCTTCCGCTTTGCGGCGAACATAAAACCGCAAGTTGATCTCTTCGAAGTTTTGATGAAATGGAATCGTAATACCCATCACGCGCGTGTCCAAAAACAGAAAGCCCACTTCGCTGACAAAGGTTTTGCCTTGCCACGAATCCAACTCCGTTCCGCGCGGAACCAGCGGCTGCAAAATCGCCGGATCAATTTCGTAATTTATCATCGCCAAGTGACGCCATTCAGCGGTCAGGAACTCTTTGGTTTTCATAACTGTGCCTGCGTCCATTATCATTCGCAGGCTTCCGCAAACTCAATCAATTCGAGACTGAAATGTGTGACTCCATCGTAGCCGTTCCGCCCGCAACCAAAAATTTCGGTAAAGACGCCGTCATTTGGTTCGGCAAAAACAGCGACCGCGAACCCGGCGAAGCTCAAATCGTCGAGCATCTGCCTGCGCAAAAATTCTCTTCATCCGCCAAACTGCAATGCACATACGTCGAAGTGCCACAGGCTGGCGAAACTTATGAAGTCGTATTGAGCCGTCCTTTCTGGATGTGGGGAGCGGAAATGGGCGCGAATTCGTGCGGCGTTGTCATCGGCAACGAAGCCGTCTTCACGAAATTGCCTGTGCCCAAAACAGGACTAACCGGGATGGATTTGCTGCGGCTGGCGCTGGAACGTTCGGCTTCGGCGCGAGAAGCTCTGGACTTGATCACACGGTTAATTCAAGAAGTTGGCCAAGGCGGATTGTGCGGGTATCGCCACAAGGGATTTCGGTATCACAATTCGTTTCTCATCGCCGATCCAACCGAAGCGTGGGTGCTGGAAACCGCTGACCGGTTTTGGGTGGCAGAAAAGGTTCGCGGCGTGCGAACGATTTCCAACGTGCTGACCATCGGCAAAGAGTTTGATCTTATTTCTGACAACGCGTTTGAATTCGCCAAAGAAAAAGGATGGTGCAAATCTGCCAAGGATTTCGATTTTGCCAAAGCATTCGGCAATCCGCTTTACAGCTTCACCAGTGGCGGAGACGTTCGCCGAGCCTGCACCCACAATCGGCTGATGATGGCGGATGGCAAAGTTGGCCAAGCCGATTTGTTTGCCGCCTTGCGCGATCACGCAGGCCACAAACCTGAGCAGGGATTGAGATTACAGATGCCTTGCGGTCACGCTTCCTGGATGAAAACGCGGCAGAGCGGACAAACGACCGGTTCGATGGTCAGCCGCTTGAGTGCAACGGGTTCCCTGCATTGGCTGACCGGCACTTCGTCGCCGTGCTTGAGCATGTTCAAGCCGGTAGTTTTCGGCGGCGATTTGATTTCACCTAGCGCGTATGCAGCTGAAGGCTACGATGCCGATAGTTTGTGGTGGCAGCACGAACGACTTCATCGGCTGACGCTAAGCGATTACGCTCGCCGTCGAGCCTTAACCGAAGTTGAACGCCGGGAACTTGAAGCCAAATTTCTTTCCCTTGGGAATGGCGAGTTGCCGACTGCCGCTGAATGCCAACAAGCCTGGAACGAGCATCAAGCCATTTTGCCGAACTGGATTGACCGTGTGTCTCGCGAAGCCAATGATGACCGGCGCGGATGGCTGACGCGACGGTACTGGTCGCAACAAAATCAAGCAGATCATTTGCCACACAACTGATGAAACCAGAATCCACGACAACCCAATCGCAGTTAACTTTCCGCAAAGCCACTCACCAAGAAGCAGGCTTTATCGCTAAACTGGTCAATTCTGCCTATCGCGGAGATTCCAGCAAAGCGGGCTGGACTTCCGAAGCCGATCTGCTGGACGGCCAGCGAACGGATTCTTCTGAAGTCGAGAGCCTGATTCAGGACGCAGCAAACTCCATGATTCTGCTGTGCCTGCAAACCGATGCAATCATCGGCTCCGTTTTACTTCAGAAATCACAGGAAGCGGCGTATTTGGGAATGTTTGTCATCCGACCGGATTTGCAAGGAAATGGCATCGGAAAGCAGTTCCTCAGCGCGGCGGAACGAATTGCGCAGCAAGAATGGGGCGTCTCGAAAATCACCATGTCTGTGATTACGCTCAGGCCGGAACTCATCGCGTTTTACCAGCGGCGCGGATATCGGCGAACCGGCGAAGTGCTTCCTTTCCCTGACGATCCCGCCGCAGGCATTCCAAAGGTTCCAGACCTGCAATTCGAAATGCTGGAAAAATGCCTGTAACTCGTTTCTTCATTCAGTGGTGCGGCCTGCCAATTTGTTTGGAGAGTGTGCATAAATCAGACTGCGGAAAGAAACCACAAAAAGCTCAAAAGTCACAAAAGAAATTTCGAGCGTTGATTTGCTGCAAGATCTTTTTGTGCATTTTGTGGTGAATTCCCCGCCTTGGATTTATGCACTTGCTTCAATTTATTTCGCTATTGCGCTGGATTGGGATTCCACCAGCAAGGCCCTTTTTCAGTGCGGGCTTCAATCGCACGCAGCCGGGTCTCTTCCATCGCTTGCATTGAAAGCGGTTCAAATTCTTCTGCGGCGGCAAAAGCAGCGTCCTGCTCGTTCGGAAAGCTCAATCCCAACAAGGCAACATCTGGATCAAGCGTCATGGTGTAATGCAAACAATCCTTCACGCTGAGACGCGGCAGGATGGCGGTCGTTTCATCCATTCCGCCGGACGAAATTTTGCCGCGCGGGCGAAATTGCAAAGGCTGGTTGTACCCTGTTGTGTCGCCAAGTAGCTTGCCTGCACCAAAAGTTTTGAAACAAACCGTCCCTATGCCGCGCTCTCGTGCCAGCGGCAAAACCTCTTCGACGTAGCGCATATCCACAAATGGCCCAATCGGAAACATAACGATGTCGCACACGCCCGCTTCAATCGCGGCAAGCAACACGTCGGGATGATGCGACGAGATACCGCGAAAGCGCGTCTTACCCGCGCGAATGCACTGCGCCAATTGATCAAAACCGCCACCTGGTTCCGACAACCGCCGGAATGTTTCCATCGAAGACAGGGCATGAAAGACAAAGGCGTCCGTGTAATCTAGCTGCAATCGTTTGAGTGATGCGTCTACCTGTGGCTGAACCGGTGCATCCAGATCATCAATCTTGTCAGTAATGAACAGACGGTTTCGTACACCTTGAACGGCTTGGCCGACAATCTCTTCGGAATAGCCGTCTTCGTAACCGGGCGCGGTATCAATCAAATTCAGACCGGCGTCAATTGCACGCCGCGCTGTGGCAACCAGAGTTTCCATTGGCAGATTGCGGTCGGCCAGGTCGCCGATGCCCAAACGTGTGACGACAAATCCTGTGCGGCCTAACTCGCGGCGCGGTTCAAATCGTGGCAAGGGGCGCTTCTCCTCTCAACTGACAATTTGTGCTGTGAAGTGCGACTGTAACAGGCTGCGCTTGGTTCAGCCAATCTTGAAGCCACACCCGGCAACGCAGCTTTTGCGAAGATACTTCTACCGCCTGATACCCAGCTTCAAAATTTCACGCTTTTCCAATTGACGAAGCGTTTTCACCAAACAGAACAAAGGAGCAACAATGACAAGCACGTCTGGAATGGTTCCCCACATAGATTTGAACCCGACGCGGGTTTTCGACATTTCCCCCAACTATCTGGAAGCAATGGATAATGCGCGTTTCGTTAGAATCTGTGGCATTGCGGCTTTGATCTTTTCAGCGATGATTCTGTTCAATGTCACCGTGTTGAATGTTGCGGTCAGCCTCGGCGTCGGATTTTTTATGCTGTGGCACGACCACGAAAACTATTACCGCGCGTTCGGGGTCGCTGTGTTGG
>CAYLJQ010000446.1:0-6033 GCA_964383955.1 uncultured Heliomicrobium sp.
CATAGGGCTTGTTTCAACTGACCCAGGGGAAAGCCAATCACAAAACGCACAAAAGTCACAAAAATTGATCTTGATGACTTTTGCCTTTTCTGTGCCTTTTGCGGTGAAACTTCTTTTCGTATCTGGGCGAAACGTCAAACTGGAAAAAGCTCATTCAATTCGGATGCCGAAGGCTGCGCGCCATACTGACAAAGCTCAAATGCTTCCGCGTATTGAATCGCGCGACCTTTTTCCGGCCCGTAACGCTGCACCAGCAAGTCACGATATTTATTTGCCACATCAGTGTCGCGGTCAATCAACCAGTCACGAATGAAATCTCTGCGCGCTTCGTCGCCTTCGGGAACGCCCGGAAGATACCTGCCCATCCAGGAGTTTTTGTCCGCAAACTGCGAAGTCATGGTTTCGATGCAGGTGCGCTTTTTACCGATCACGTCATCCACGCCAACGATAATTGCCGGATCAAACGGATACGGCTTTTTGAAATTGTCGGAGTAATACAGGATCACAGGATTTTTTGGACAAGGCGGCACGTCTGTCACAAAGAAAGGCGCAGCGACCAGCACGGCAGCGTCTTCGACCAGCACGCCGGTGTAGCGATGATCCGGATGGTAATCACAAGTGCGATGGCACAGAACGATGTCGGCCTGCCATTCGCGAATCAGCCGCGCGATGGTGCGACGGTTTTCCAGAGTCGGCAGCAATTCGCCATCGTGAATATCCAGCACCTGTGTTTCGATGCCCAGAATTTCGGCGCACTGTTTTACCTCCGCCGTCCGGCGAAGCGCCAACGGGCCACCAGCCATTTCAAAATGGCCGACATCGCCGTTTGTCGTGGCGACAAACTTCACCTTGTGCCCGGCGGCTGCCCACTTTGCGGCGGAACCCGCCGCTTTCAATTCGCAATCGTCCGGATGCGCTCCGAACGCGATGATACGTAATGCCATTTCTGATTTTCCTATTTGAAACTTGGGGAGAGGATTTCACGCCGCCTTGCCCAGCGCCATCACCGGAACGGAAACCGAATCTGCCAGCGAACTGGGTTGATTCATCAAGCTTTCCATTTCTCGCGTCACCACAACCGAGAAATATCTCTCGCCACAGCGAGTACAAACCAGCGCGGGAACCTGCTCAAAAATGAAATGTTTGCCTTTTCGATGACGATAAACTGTCACCAGCTTTTCTTCAGTTGGCAGCACCGAATTACAGTATTCGCAGAAATCTTGTGTCATAGCTATTCATCCAATTCATAGACCGTAATTATACGTAGAAGTCCTGATGGCAAGAACCTGCACACGACTTCCAATTCACAATCTCCAGCCAACGATTTCCCACGAACAACAAAACGTTCTCCACGCGGGTCATCTGTCAAGGTCTCCACCAAGCGTCCATTCAACAGTGCAACACGGATGTCTTCTTCAGTCAGACTGTCTTCGTCCGCTTCTTCGAGCGCGTGAGTCGAAAATTGGTAGCGATCTTCTCTTACGACCCGCCTAATGCGTTTCAGCCCCATCACCACCTCCGCTCGCTCAAATCAGTTACCGGTCGTCTTGATGCTCGCAGTGTCTTTCCGTGTGTGTTTTTCAAACCACGCTTGCAGATAAAGCTGGTTCAGCAAATTGTGCGATGGACGACGAAAACCATGATATTCGTCCGGAATACGAACCAGCAGCGTTTCCTTCTTCAGCATTTTCAAGGCGCGATAAAACTCTTCGCTCTGGCCGATGGGAGTTCTGAGGTCTTCTTCGCCGGTCATCACCATCGTCGGCGTTTTGACGTTGGCGACGTAATGCAGCGGCGAACGCACGGCGAATTCCATGGGGTCTTCCCAGGGGAATTTTTTGAACTGGTTGTACCAGCTTGGGCCGTCAGTGTTGCCAACAAAAGAATGCCAGTTGATGACCGGACGCATGGAAACTGCCGCCGCGAAACGGTCTGTGTGGCCGACGATCCAGGCAGTCAAAACGCCGCCGCCGCTGCCGCCGCAAACGAACAAGTTGCGTTCGTCAATAAAGCCTTTTTTCAAAGCCGCATCCACGCCTGCCATCAGGTCGTCATAATCCTTGCCCGGATAGCTGTACTGAATGCCGTTGACGAAATCCTGCCCATAACCCGTCGAACCGCGCGGATTGGTGTACAGCACCGCATAGCCGTTGGCGGCAAAATTCTGAAATGCCCAGTTCCATTCAACTGAATACATTGACCACGGGCCGCCGTGAATCCACAACACCATCGGATATTTTTTGCCGGGTTCGAAGTTGGCGGGTTTGACCAGCCAGCCTTGGACTTTCAAGCCGTCAGTGGACGTGAACCACATTTCTTCAGTGTCGCCGAGCTTGACCCCGGTCAGCACATCGGAATTCACATCCACCAGACGCTTCATTTCGCTGACGCGGTTGAGCGGAAACGTGACCAGCACGCCCGGTTGTTTATGGTTCGAAGTCACCATCGCCACCTGGCCATTGTCGGCGATTGAAATGCCGCCGATGTCTTCTTTGTAGTTCAACCGCTGCAAACTGCCATTTGCCAACGTTACCCAGAAAATGTCGGTCGCGCCTTTTTCTTCGACGGTAAATTGCACGCCCTGGCTGTTTGGCTGCCAGTTTACGTTTAGCGGCGAACTGGCCAAATTCGTCGCCAGGACACGCTTGCCGCTGCCGTCGCTGTTCATCAGGTACAGACTGCTGACATGATTCGTGAATTGTTTGTCGTCATAACCGCTGTAAACGATCAGCTTTCCATCGGGCGAAACCACTGGATTGCCGTCGGGACCTTTGCGGTCCGTCAAGGTTTTGACTTCCAGCGTCGCCAGATCAATTGAATAAATCTCGCTGTCATTGCGCTGATATTCGGCTTCTGGTTTGCGAATGCCGCTGAGGTAAATAGTCTTGCCGTTGGGCGACCAATCAAAGCCGGTATGGTTGAACTTGCCGCTGGTAATCTGGCGAGGCGTGCCGCCAAGCGTGGCATCAACGGTAAAGATGTGCGTAAAACCGGTTGGCAGCGGTCCTCGCCCGTCAGAGCGCCATTGCAAGCGGTCAACAATGACAGCCGGGCGCGCCCATTCGGCTCCGCGCGGACGTTCGGGAAGTTTGACCGACAGAATCGGATCGTTATCCGGCACAAACCCAGTGAAGGCGATTTGTTTGCCGTCGGGCGACCATTTGATGCCGCCGGGCGATTGTGTCAGGTGCGTAAGCTGGGCAATTTCGTGCGTGTCCAGCCACATCACGTGCAACTGGTTCGTGCCGTCCCGGTCGGACAAAAACGCGATACGTTTGCCATCCGGCGACCAAACCGGCGAACTGTCGTTTCGCGCTCCGCCCGTCAATTCGCGGACTCGGTTGCCGTCAACATCCACAATCCACAGATTGCTGCGTGTTTGATCTTTGACCTTGTCCACCCAGGTGCGAGTGAAAACAATCTGCTTGCCGTCCGGAGAGATTTGCGGATTGCCCACGCTTTCCATCTCCATATATGTGTCTTTATCCAGCAAGCGCGGTTTCTGCTGCGCCGCGGCAGACAAGCCAAGCAAATTCACAATGATCATCAGAGCGATGCTCAATCTTGCGCGTTTCGACATAAGGCCTCCGGTTGACGTTAACGCCAGTTGTTGAGTTTGAAATGTGGAAGAGAGAACGGATGCAGGATGGGCAGCAAGGAACAAGCGCCATCCGTAAGCAACAACGCTAAACTGGTGAATCTGGTTACGCTCAAATTATTCCGCGGACTGATGAAACAATTCCGGGTCGGTTTTCCGCAAGCGCCTGACCAGCGCCTGCCACCAATCTTCGTAATGACCAATTTCAATGTTGGCGGCTTTTGTCTGCCGAGCCGTTTCAGCGTCGAGCGTGTCCCCCTGGCTCGCGTTAAATTGCAGAGCGGCGGCTTGAACGCGCGCAGCACGTTCGGCCAGCAGCGTGTAGCCAAGGGCAAATCGTATGTCCCTGCCAACCGTAATCAAGCCATGATTTTTCAGAATGCCGATATTCTTTGCGCCCAACGCTTCTGCAATGGGATCGGCCCCCGCGTCGGAAAAAACCGTTCCGATGAATTCGTTGTAAACGGCTTGTTCTTCAAAAATGAATGCTCCCATTTGATCAAAGACTTCGATCTCTTTTCCCAACGCGCTATAACCGGTGACGCCTGGCGGATGCGTGTGAACAATGGCCCCAACGTCCGGGCGGCGTCGATAAATCGCCGGGTGAATATCAATCGAAGGGTTCGGTTGATGCCTGCCTTCGATCACGCGGCCTTTCATATCAACGCGGACAACGTCGTCTGGCGTGATGTCTGCGAAGTAAAACGGATACGGATTCGTCCACAGTTCATTTGTGCCGGGAATGCGAATGCTGATATGGCCAGCGATGCTGTCGTCCATCTTTTCATTGGCGATGATCCGGCAAGCGCAGGCCAGGTCGAAGCGAATTTGATCGTGCAGATTCACGTTGAACCTCCTTTATTTCTTCATCAAATCCAGCACCAGCAAGCTCATCCCTTTTACAGCGGTGCGAAGCGTGGGTTCAGGGTTTGGCGGAGCGAACAAACTGGAATGATTGCTGGGTAATTGAGTGCCGTTCTTCTGGCTTTCGGCGACCTGTTCCGGCGAATAAACGCCGACGTAAAAATAGAAGCCCGGAATCTGATGGTTGTCCAACCCCAGGAAGCCGAAATCTTCGCTGCCCATCACCGGCGGAACTTGGAAGACTCGCTCTCTGGTCAACGATTTTTCCAGCACCGCTCCCATTCGTGCCGTCAGAGCGGGATCGTTGTAAGTCGCCGGAGCGTTGGCATCGCTGACTTTCACAATCGGCGCAAGATTGGCGGGAATGCCCGCCGTCAACGCCACACCTTTGGCAATGCGCTCAATCGCCGAAAGGATATTTTTGCGAACTTCGGCTTTGTAAGTTCTGACGGTCAGTTGCAGATGAACGTCGTCGGGAATGATGTTGTGTTTGGTTCCGCCATGAATCGAACCAACCGTGACAACCGCCGGATCGAGTGGAGAATTTTCGCGGCTGACGATGGTTTGCAGCGCCAAAATGATTTGCGCAGCGACGACTACAGGGTCTTTTGTACCTTCAGGACGGGAGCCGTGACCGCCGATGCCACGAACCGTGATGTCTACGGAATCCGCGCTGGCCATAAAGTAGCCCGACGCATACCCGACCGTTCCGGCAATTCCGCCCATCGCGTGCAAACCAAGCAGATAGTCCGGCTTTGGAAAGCGCGTGTACAAACCATCATTGACCATCGCTTTTGCGCCGCCAATAGTTTCTTCCGCTGGTTGCGCCACCAGCATCAGCGTGCCTTTCCACTGGTCTTTCAGTTGCGCCAGCAGCTTTGCCGTTGTCAGCAGCGAAGCCACGTGAACGTCATGCCCGCATGCGTGCATCACGCCGACTTCTACTCCGGCATCGTTTTTCGTTTTGACCTTGCTGGCATAAGGCAAACCGGTTTTCTCTTCCACCGGCAACCCATCCATATCGGCACGCACCAGCACGGTTGGACCAGCGCCATTTTTCATCAAAGCAACGACGCCATAACCAACAACTCCCGGTTGATCGTACTTGCCAATTCGTTCGGTGACTTCGTATCCCAACGCGCGAAGTTCTTTGGCAACCAATGCCGAGGTCTTTTCTTCTCTGCCGGAAAGCTCCGGCGCAGCGTGCAATGATTTGTAGGTTGCGACCAGCTTGTTAACTTCATTGTTTAACAAATCGTCCAGCCTTGACGCAGATTGCTGCGCTGCTGCGATTCCAGTCAATGCAAGCCAGCACAAGATCATCAAACAGAATTTGCCTTTCATATTTTTATGCGCTCCCACGAATTCAACATTTGCGGGCTTCCGGAATTACGTTGCCCAAGAATGGATTACCGAATCTGACCACGATTCAATCAAGCATTTATAACGAAGCGGCATTAAACCTTGCGCCTTTCTATCCGTCAATTCTTTGCGCGAATACTCAAGCGATTGTCAGAGGGCTTAGGCCTGTGGCATCTTTCAGCCGCATCAAAACACCACCAAACAAGAGG
>CAYLJQ010000447.1:0-6030 GCA_964383955.1 uncultured Heliomicrobium sp.
CGGTCAGTTCGCCGACGGTCAGCACTTCTTGCTCGGCAAACAGCGCAGCCATCAACTTGGAGGCAGCAGTATGCATAGCGTATAAATGCAGGCAGCTTTAGAGGGCGCGAATCTTAGCATCGCAACATGGCGGGTTCAAGCATCTGAATTTTCCATTCCCCAATCCGCGCCTTCGGACAATTTCACGGCGAAGTTGGCCGTGTTATATTGCCGTTTCATCCAAAAGGAACAAGCGCACAATGCCTTTTTTATCCATCGTCATACCGGCTTACAACGAAGAGAAACGAATTGGCCTAACGCTCGAGGGAACATTCAAATACCTCAGTGCACAGAATTACGATTACGAAGTATTGGTGGTAAATGACGGCTCACGAGATCGAACGGCTGAAAACGTTCTGGAGTTCGCTCGTCAAACGTCCGGACGGTTGCGATTGATTGAAAATCCTGGCAATCGCGGCAAAGGGTATGCCGTCAGAAATGGAATGCTGCAAGCAAGCGGCGAAATCGCATTGTTCTATGACGCGGACCTGGCAACTCCCACAAGCGAAATCAGCAAAGTGATCGAACCGATTTCAGAAAATCTTTACGATGTAGTTTTCGGATCGCGCGCGCTGGATCGCAGCCTGATCGGAACTCACCAATCCTTTTTACGAGAAGCCATTGGTCGCGGCGGAAACCTAATTCAATACGTTCTCACTGGGTTGAACTTCAAAGACACACAATGCGGCTTCAAAGCATTCCGGCGCAACGTCGCTCAATCAGTATTCCCATTGCAACAAATTGATGGCTTCGGCTTCGACCCGGAAATTTTATTCGTCGCCAAAAAACAAGGCTGGCGTTTGTTGGAAACGCCCGTTCGCTGGAACCACGTTGAAGGATCAAAGGTCAACCCTATTGCTTCGCCAATCAAAGTGTTAATGGAAGTTTCCACCATTCGCTGGAATGACCTGATGGGTAAGTACGACTTAAAACCGGAAACCTCAAAACTAAACTCTGAAATTGAAAGATGAGCAGACTCAACGTAAATATTGATCACATCGCAACCATTCGCCAGGCTCGGCGGACGAATGAACCAAATCCCGTTTCGGCGGCTGTCATTTGTGAACTGGCGGGAGCCGACGGCATCACCACACATCTGCGCAGTGACCGGAGACACATTCAGGATTATGACTTGATCGCTTTGAAACAAGCAGTCATCACGCATCTGAATGTAGAGATGGCAGCAACCGACGAGATGGTGGAAATTGCTTCGCGCGTGAAACCGGATGTTGTGACGCTCGTTCCTGAAACGCCGCAGGAAGTCACAACCGAAGGCGGACTCGATGTCATCGCTCACAAGAAAACAATCAAGAAAGCGATTTCCCAACTGAAAGACAACGGCATTTTTGTCAGTCTATTCATTGACCCGGATATCGAACAGATCAAGGCCTCGGCCAAGCTGGGAGTATTTCAGATTGAAATTTGCACGGCACAATATGCTCACCTGAACGAACACCCTGGAGACAAAACCGTTCGCCGAATTGCTGAAATCGAAAAGGAAGCTGCTCGCATTCGCGCGGCAACAAAGACTGCTGTCCGCGCAGGCTTGAAAGTCGCTGCCGGACACGGATTGACGTATCGCAACGTGGCCGCCATCGCGCGCATTCCTGAAATCGAAGAATTCAATATTGGCCACAACATCATTGCCCGTGCTGCACTGGTCGGGCTTGATCGAGCCGTGCGTGAAATGATCGCTGCCATACATGAAGCACAAGGGAAGTAATGCGAAACAGGATTGTTCTGACAATCGCGGGATTGTTTGTGGCGCTATTTCTGCTGAACAGGCTTCCTTTCGCCCCGATTCAGGCTCAACAGCAAAAGCCAACACCAACACCGACTCCAGGCAAACCCAAGCTTCCCAAACTGACTTCGCGTGTCCTATTAATTTCGATCAGCGGACTGCGAAATGACTATGCCAATTCACCTGATACATTCCGGCTGAAGATTCCGAATATTCAATCCCTGCGATCAAAAGGCTCCTATGCCGTCGGCCTGGAAAGCGTTTATCCGTCGCAAACGTTTCCTGCACACGCCAGCCTGATGACCGGCGCTCTGCCGGCAGATCACGGAATTACATCTGATTATTCTTTCGACGAACAAACAGGCGCTCAGTCTTCCACCTTTCAATCAGCCAAAGCGATCAAATCAGATACGATCTGGGAAGCCGCTAAGCGTGAAAACCTGGTAACGGCGGCAGTGGGATTTCCGTTAACCGATGAAGCCAACATCACGTTCAATTTTCCTGAATTGGCCAATAGTTCAGACAAGGCCAAGGCGGAAAAGGCCATTGGCCTAATCGAAAAAAACAATTTGAACTTGTTGCTGGTGAATTTCACATCATTTGCAAACGCACAGCGTCGCTTCGGATTGCTTTCTGAGGAATCGAAATCTGCTTTGGAACTGATTGATGGTTTGGTAAGTAAAATCCTGGCAGCAATAGAACAAGCCAAGCTGACGAGTGAAACAACATTTTTGATTTTGTCCGATCACGGAGCCAGCAAAGTCGAAAGAGAATTCAGGCCAAATGCGCTGTTGGCAAAGAAAGGATTTCTAACAGCCGACAGTCAGGGAAATGTGAAATCCTGGAAAGCGGTTGCGCAATCGTTTGGCGGCTCTGCTGGGATCTTTATGAAAAACCCGCAGGACGAAACTCTCGCACGCGAACTGGAAACGCTTTTTACCGAACTGCAGGAAAAAAGCGACGACAACCCTCTTTGGCGAATCACGGCCCGGCGTGAAGCCGCAAGACTGGGCGCTGACCATCGTCCGGTGTTTTACCTGGACGCCGCGCCTTCTTTTCAAATTTCAGCCCACGCAACCGGCTCGACAATTTCAAAAACCGAAGACCGATCAGCAAGCGGCTATTTGCCTTCCAGAGCCGAAATGCGTGCCGCGATGATCATCAGCGGTAAGGGGATCAAAACAGGCAAACGAATTGAATATGCGCGCATGATTGATATTGCGCCAACGATTGCCCGATTGTTGGGCTTTGAGATGAAGACGGCTCGCGGTAGAGTACTTTCCGAGGTAATCGCGCAATGAACAAACTGAAAATCAACAACGTGGAAGTGGCTTATAGAGACGAGGGCACAGGTCAACCAATTGTTTTTCTGCATGCCTTTCCGCTCAACCAAACGATGTGGGACAACCAAGTCGCGGAATTTCAGGCGACCAACAGAATTATCACTTTTGACTGGCCTGGGTTTGGAATTAGTGGATTGAGATCAGGAAATAACGGTCTAACAGGTTTTGCTGATGATTTAGCTAGTCTGCTTGATGAGTTGAAAATCCAGTCCGCGACGATTTGCGGGCTTTCGATGGGCGGATATTCCGCATTCGCGTTTTACCGAAAGCACGCTGACCGCGTAAACGCGCTGATCCTTTGCGACACCCGCGCCACAGAAGATACAGACGAAGGTAAAAAAGCCAGATACGAAACAGCGGAACTGGCCCGACAACGCGGAGCCTCCGCGCTGGTCGAAACAATGATTCCCAAATTGCTCGGCGAAAGCACATTGAAAACCAAGCCTCAAATTGTTGCGAAAGTTCAAGAGATGATTGAAACCGCGCACCCAGAAGGCATTGCTCAGGCTTTGATAGGGATGGCACAACGTCCGGATTCGACGGATTTACTTGCCAGAATCACTTGCCCAACCTTGATCATTGTCGGCAAAGAAGACAAATTGACTCCGCCAAACGACGCTGAAAAAATGAATCAAGCAATTGCCTTTTCGCAGCTACAAGTCATTGAAAATGCCGGTCACTTGCCAAATCTGGAAGAACCGGAGTCCTTTAATCAGGCGTTAGGCAATTTCCTAAAACAACTCTAGAAAAATTTAGCTGTCGAATTTTCGCTTCGGGAAAATCTGATATGTACTGCAATCATTGTGGATACAAACTGCCGTTGGGAAGCCGGTTCTGTAATCGCTGCGGCGGAAATATTCAAGGCAAGGGGCCTCAGCAACAAGTCCCCAACATTCCTCCGCCTATGACACATCCTGCTCGACGAAAAGTAAGGTTTCAGAGTGAAGATGAGGTTTACGAAGAAGACTACGAAGATCCGGAATTAGATGAAGAAGTAGACGATTATGAAGAAGCGTTCGAAGATGAGGATGAGGATGAGGAAAAAGAGAAAATCGTTTTCTCTATCTCTCCGGCCATTTATGGAGTGGCAAGTCGCTACCTATTCGCGATCACACTTTCTGTGATCGCGACCGCGCTGATTGCGCTGTTTGCTGAAACCCTTTTTTCCCAGGTTTCCTTTTTGATGGTATTGGGAATCGCGACAGTGTTAATGATCAACCCTATCTATCACCATGTTCAACATAATCGAACTGTTTACACACTGACCACTGTAAAGCTGGAAATCCAAAGCGGCGTCTTTTCCAAAATTTCACGCAATATCCCTCTTCGGCATATTCAGGATGTCACGGTAAATCAGACACTTAGTGAGCGTTTGCTGGGCATAGGAGACGTCGTAATTGACAGTGCGGTCATGGAAGGTACAATGCCGCTCAGCAGTATTAAAAACCCGCGCAAATATGCAGATTTGATTCTGAACGAATTGCAGTATTGGAACTGAGCGACATAATCAGAAGTCCATTTTGCTTTGAGTAGCGCGGCGACCCATCGGCTATAAAAGCGTTTATAGGAGAAGTTGCATTGCCAAAGCTCACCGTCAGTTTCATTTTGCGTAAGCTTCTCAATCCCAGATGGGCTGCGCTATGTCTTATTCCAGCCCTCTTTGTTACGGCCTTCAGCCAAACCTCGGATCAATCAAAAAAGATCTTCCGTTTGCCAGACAAATTGGGAGCAAATTTTGTCTCTCTTGGCAAAGCTCAAACCCTGTCGGCTGAACAGTCTTCGGCATTACCGGACGGCGCAGTTTATAAAGAGTTCGGTCTGGAAAGCCTTACGTCAGGTCGTTACACGGATGGGAAAAGCACAATCACGGTCGAAGCATTTCAAATGAAATTCGACTCGGACGCTTTTGGTTTGTTCACATATAACAGAGGGCTACAACTTGAAAACCGTCATGAGTTTTTCACAGGCCGTCACTTTGTGAGCATTTCGTCGGAATCAATTCAATCAATCTCGCTTGAACCAGTCATTCAATCGCTCAAAGAAAATCTGAATTCCAGCAATAGTGATCCGTCCCCTTTGCCGTCTCATTTGCCTGAGGCAGGCAAAGTTGCTGGCAGTGAAAAGTATTTGGTTGGTCCGGTGGCTCTGGCAAAAACCCAAGAGTTTTCCGATTTAAAAGAAGTTGTGAATTTTTCTGGTGGAACAGAAGCCGCAATCGCCAAATACTCTAACGGAAACGGCACGTTCAGCCTGATGATTGTCGAGTATCACACTCCGCAGTTGGCAACCGACGGAGAAGCTCAGTTTCAAAACTATTTTGGCAAGCTTTCTGAACAGGAAAGAAGTCAGAGGTTATTGAAACGAATTGGCAATTACCTTGCAATAACCACTGCCGTTCAAGATTTTGCGGGCGCTGAAAAGATTGTCTCCGCGATTAAATACACTCCTGTAGTTTACTGGGAAGCGCGAAAAATAACCGATATCCCAGAAGCCTTTCGTCCTCCTGACCCGCTGGCTATACAAGAAGCGTCCGAAACAGCAAACATGATAGTCCGCACTTTTTATTGGATTGGCGTCATGCTTTTTGGAGCAATCGTGCTGGGAATAATTTCCGGAAGTATTTTCTTTTACTGGAATCGTTACCGCCGACGTAAATTGGGATTGGACAATATGTTTAGTGATTCTGGAGGAGCAGTCAGATTGAACCTGGAGGAGTACTTACTGTCACCGATGGATTCTGCTGCAGGAAAAATTGAAAGCGATGAAAAGGCCGGGAAATTTAAGAAGTAGGCAAAAAAATATGGCGGCCGCATTTGAGAACCCACCCCAGACTCTCTGCGACCGCCATTTATCAGGAGGTTCACCCGTGCCTCCATTAACGAACCAGGCAAGCAAAGGTTCCGCCCT
>CAYLJQ010000448.1:0-6019 GCA_964383955.1 uncultured Heliomicrobium sp.
AATTTTGCCTCAAAATATCAACTTTTTGCTATTCATTTGTAGGAAATCGCTGTAATATCCTGCCCGTAGTAAGACATCAGCAAAAAAATAGTGACCTACGTGATTCAGTACCAAATTTATTGATCGCGTTAAGCGCCAACTGAAATGTCATATCTGCGTGCCGCCTCCCCGCTTAGGTGACATGTGATATCGCCCTTGCACACTACCCAATTTGGGTGATGTTTCAGTTCCGCTTAATTACCAACACACAATTTGATAATTCTGGAATGTTTGTCGTTTACGCGAATCATTTGTGTTGTCGCTCGCGAACTTTACCCAGCCTTATTCTGCCAATAAGGCCAACGTGAAAGTTCGCAATTATCCTCTGGCTTCTTAGGAATTTTTCGGGAGAACTGAAAATGAAAAACTTACGCGCATTTGTCTACGGTTGCCGAACTCTGACTGCAGTTGTAGCGCTCTTGGCTATCATGATTGCTTTCACACTGCTTTCTTCTCAAAACCCTTCATTAGGCAAGGCTGGCTGGCTGCAACAAAGTCATAGTTTTATTGGTCTGGCAAAACCTAAGATGCCGAAAAGACCCGGAATAGCACCGACGGTCAAACCGGCCTGATTCCTTACTCATTCAAATCATACAAACCAGTTTTCATATCTAGCAGCTCCATCTGCCGCAGGGCCATCGGAGCAGGGCTTTACACCTTCAAAAAGTGGCTGACGGTCAGCCACTTTTTTCTTGCCTGTAAATCTTTCGTAAAGCAGGAGCAGCCATCTTTCTAAGTTTTACCAAGCCAGATAGAATCTTGCCGCGCTGCAAGCGCCGACTTCACAACACGGAAACATTCAAAAGAAAACTGAGGCGATCATCAACACGTGACACAGCAACCAAGACGACTGCTGGCGGCAATGGCTCACCCTGACGATGCAGAAATTCTGCTGGGTGGAACTCTGTTTCACCTGAAAAATTTAGGCTGGGAGCTAGGCATTATCACAATGACCAGCGGAGATTGCGGGTCAGCCACGCATACCAAAGAAGAAATTTCCCGCATTCGTTACGCCGAAGCCCAAACTGCCGCCAGTTCCTTGGACGCCTGGTATGAATGCGCCGGGTTAATGGACGTGGAAATTTTTGCCAACGCCGAAAACCAACGTCGCGTGGTTGAATTGATGCGCAAATTCAATCCTGATGTCGTCATTACGCATTCGCCGGTGGATTACATGCTGGATCACGAAGAGACATCGCGATTGGTGCGCGGCGCAAGCTTTGCGCTTTCCATGCCGCTCTATCAAACACGGCAAATTGCGCCGTCAGAACCGACCGAAGCAACTCCGGCCTTGTATTACGCCGATCCCCTGGAAGGCATTGACATGATGGGCGAACGCCGATGGCCGCATTTTTACGTCAACATCACCGACACTATCGAACAAAAACGCAAATTGCTGAGTTGGCATCAATCACAGCGCGATTGGCTGCGGGCTCATCACGGAGTTGATCAATACTTAAATCAAATGGCCGAATGGGCTGCGCGCTTCGGCGCTGAATGCGGCTTTGATTTCGCCGAAGGATTTCGCCAGCACCTGGGGCATGGCTATCCACACGCGCCTGTCTTGCAGCAGGCACTCAATCAAAACATCAAATTACGGAATAAAAAAAGGAGAGTTCAAGAATGAGTCAGTTGAACATTGGCATTGTCGGTCTGGGCTGGGTTGCCGGAGCGCACATCGAAGCGTTCAAGCACATCCCCGGCGCAAAAGTCACCGCTGTGTGTTCGCGGCGCGAACTGGATGAAGCGGCAATTTCCGCGCAATACGGAACGCCATTGAAAGCGTACCAGGATTACAACGCGATGCTGGCCGATCCGAACATTCACGTGATTGACATCTGCACGCCGCATCCGTTTCACCCTGAACAAGCCATTGCCGCCGCCAAAGCCGGAAAGCATCTGATCATCGAAAAACCGCTTGCCATCAAATACGAAGACGCGGTGGCGATGCGAAATGCCATTCACGCGGCGGGCGTGCAAGCCTGTGTTTGTTTTGAAGTCCGATTCAGCAGCCAGGGCACAATGCTTCGTTCGACCATTGACCAGGGCTTGCTGGGCAAATTGCATTACGCCGAAGTTGATTATTACCACGGCATCGGCCCCTGGTACGGCCAGTTTCCCTGGAACGTCAAAAAAGATATGGGCGGTAGCAGCCTGCTGACCGCGGGATGCCACGCGATGGATTTGCTGCTCTGGTACATGGATTCCGAAGTTGAAGAGGTGACCAGTTACGCCACGCGCAGCAGCAACCCAATCTTCGATTCGTACGAATACCCGTCTTCAATTGTGACGATTCTGAAGTTCAAGGACGGCAAGGTCGGCAAGTGCGCTTCGATTGTGGATTGTTTGCAGCCCTATTATTTCCACATTCACTTGGTCGGCAGCGAAGGCAGTTTGCTGGACAACCGCATTTACAGCGCCAAGCTGAAAGGCATGAACAAAGCCAAGTGGAGTCATCTGGAAACCGGCCTGATTGATTCCGGCGACGTCGCGGATCACCCGTACCAGCCGCAGTTTCAGGCTTTTGTGGATGCTGTGAGTAAGAACGAGAAAATGCCGCTGACAGACTTCGACACGGCGTTCGAATCTCATCGTGTGGTGTTTGCCGCAGATATGTCTGCGGCAGAAGGCCGGACTGTGAAGATGTCCGAGTTGAAATACTAGGGCAGTCCCTTTTCACCGCAGAGACGCGAAGAACGCAGAGGAAGCGCAGAGAAACCAAAAACTCTGCGCTCCCTCTGCTACTCTCTTTTCTCTCGCTCACTTACGCCGAGCGCGCAACAATACCCAATCACAATCCGGCGAACAGCGCGCGCTGTAATTTTGTTCGCCCAGAATATCCGTTACCAATTTATCGGATTTCGTCAGCCCCTCGCTCCAGCGTTTGCGCGAAGCGACCAGGATGCTTTTTGTCGGACTGGCCGCAGCCATCAACGCTAAATTCTCGTCGGAAGTCAGCACAACCAATTCCGATTTTGTGTCTCGCCACGGCAAGTCGGTCGCATAAAAATTGATGCCGTGATCCTCGTTGACGAAAAAAACCATCTTTTCGCCGGGTTGCGCCATAAATACGGCGGCTTGCGCCAAAGGCCGCAACGATTCGCGGTTGCCAAGCGCCGGAAAAATCAAATGGGTTGCGGCAACAATGATGACAATCAAACTGAATGGCAAAACCATCGTCGCCGTTTGCCCTCCGCGCCAATACCAAAGAGCCAGATAAACCAAAGTCACCGCAATCGTCACACTGCCCATCAGCCAGGCATCTTTGACTGCAACGCCAAGTTCCTGCTGACTGACAAAAATCGCTGCCACACCAATCGCAGCAATAAACGCTATCGTCAGCGCGGCGAAAACCTTTGTGCTGCGTTCAACAACTGGGTGCCACCATTTTTCCAATTCCAACCCAACCAACAACGCGACTGCGGGAAAGATTGGCAACACGTAACCAGGCAGCTTCGATCCGGAAAACGAAAAGAAGCCAATCGTCACGATCACCCACAACCACAAAAACAGCCGCAATCGGTCAGCCACAGTTTCTCGCCAGTTTCGCAGTGAATGCCAGACACTGACGATCAGATAAAACATCCACGGAAAACTGCCAGCCAGCGCGACTAGAAAGAAAAAGTAAAACGGCTGCGGATGTTTGTATTTGTTGCTCAGATAACGCTGGAAGTGATGGCCGATAAAAAATTCGTTGATGAATTCGCGTCCATGCTTTGCGATTACGGGAGCGTACCAGGTTGCCGCCGTTGCCAGAAAGATCACCGACCCAATCAACAGCAACTTCGGTTTGAACAGGATTTTCAGCCTTCCCGTCAACAACGAATACAGGCAGATGATTGCCGAAGGCAGCACAATGCCGACCAGCCCTTTCGCCAGCACGCCCAATCCCAAAGCAAAACACATCAAAAACCAGAACCGATTTTTGCCTTGTTTTTCTTCGTGCTGCTCCCAAATAAAAAATCCAGCCAGCGCCAGTGTCATCGCAACAGACAGCGGCAAATCAAAAGTCGCCACACGCGCAAAGCCCGGCCACATGCCGCAAGTCGCCAACACGGCTGCGCTCAAAAAACCGAAGCGCGCTGAACGAATCCGTTTGCCAAACTCGAACACCAGCAACACGCCCAGCGTGGCGAAAAGAGCGATGAAAAACCGCGCACCGAACTCGTTTTCTCCAAACAGACCGTATCCCGCAGCCGACAGCCAATATGTCAGCGCAGGTTTTTCAAACCAATTGATGCCGCCCAGCCGCGTCGTCACCCAATCGCCGCTAATGAACATTTCGCGCGCGACCTGCGCGTATCGGGGCTCATCCGGGCCAATAAAGGGCAAGTTGCCGAGTCCGTAAAAAAACACTCCCGCGCACAAAGCGATGAGCGCTATGGGGAAGTCTCGTTCAGTGTGGTTGTTTTGTTCGGAAGGAAGTTTGCTGATTTGCACGGTTACTGTTTCAAAATCGAAGCTTCGCGGTTAAATTTCAAGCCTCAGAGTACCATCCAATTCAGTATCGCGACCAGTAGGGAGCGACGTTTCAATATTTTTATGAGTCAAAAAATCAAAACCGCAGTCATTGGCGTGGGCCATCTAGGCAAAGAACACGCCCGCGTTTATCACACTTTAGAAGAATCCGAATTGATCGCTGTTTGCGACACCAACGAAGCAAATGGCCAAGCCATCGCTGAAAAATACGGTGTGCGCTTCATCAAAGACTATCGAGAGTTGCTCGGCGAAGTCGAAGCCGTCAGCGTCGCCACACCAACCATCAATCATCACGAAGCAACCTGCGCCTTTCTGAAAGCTGGCGTCGGCGTGCTGGTTGAAAAACCCATCTCACGCACTTTGGCAGAAGCCGACGAAATGATTCAACTGGCCGAAGCCAAAAACGCCGTTCTGCAAGTCGGCCATATCGAACGATTCAACCCGGCATTTCAAGCTCTGTTGAAACAATTGGCCAACCCGAAGTTTTTCGAAGCGCACCGGATGGGCATGTTCACCATGCGGTCGCTGGATATTGATGTCGTGATGGATTTGATGGTTCACGAACTGGACATCATTTCCAGCCTGGTCAAAAGCGAAGTCGTCAAAATCGAAGCCGTCGGCATTCCGATCCTGACGCAAAAAATTGACCTGGCGAATGCGCGGCTGGAATTTGCAGACGGCTGCATCGCCAACATCACCGCCAGCCGCGTTGCAGGCGAGCGCTTGCGAAAGCTCCGCGTCTTTCAACCAAACGAATATTACTCGCTGGATTACGCCGAACAGCAGGTGGGAATGTTCAAGCTAACGCCACCGAAAGCCGCCGGAGCCTTGCCGGAAATCATCGCGCAGGGTTTGGAAGTGACGAAGCGCGAACCGCTGCTGGCCGAAATTGAATCCTTTGTTTTCGCAGTCCGCGACAGAACCGCGCCTGTTGTCACTGGCGCGCAAGGCCGCCGCGCATTGGCTTTGGCGTTGGAAGTTTTGGACAAGATCAAAGCGCATTCGGCGCATGCCGGCATCCAACTCAACTTCGAATAATTTCACCCCGGAGCGCTGCACTTGCCTGCTCCATTCTGACAAGCGAGGAAGCCATGCCCAATTTAGACGTTCTCGACAACATGATTGCCATCATTGTGGTGCTGCTGGTTCTCAGCCTGATCGTGCAGTCAATTCAATCGGCAATCAAAAAACTTTTCCGCGTCAAATCTTTGCAATTGGAACAATCGCTGGTTCATTTGCTTTATTACGCTCTGGGCAAGGACGCCAGCAAAACCATGCAAACCTGGGCAGATCGTATGCCATTGCTGCGCGCGTTCGCTTCGTTGCCGATTCTGAAATCGCTGATGCCGAAAACGGCCACGCGATTGTCCGACCGCGATTCGCAAATCAAAATGCTGTTTGACGCCGTCAGCAAAGAAATCATCAGTTCCGGACGCATCACTCCCGGCGGAAAAGTCGCCCTGGAATCCATCACCAAAGACGACTTAAAAAAGTTCATCGG
>CAYLJQ010000449.1:0-6015 GCA_964383955.1 uncultured Heliomicrobium sp.
AACCCATGTTCGGTTCGACGTGTTCCCAGCAATCCGCCGACGCGGGATTGTTTTTCAACGATGCGAACGGGAATGCCGGATTTGAATAAGAAATAAGCTGTGGTCAGGCCGGAAATGCCTGCACCGATGACGGTAACTTCGCGTTTCATTTCCTCACCAGATTCTAAAGCGCCTGCGAAAAGATTTGTGTTTGCGGTTCTTGCCGCCTGAGCCGTTCGTCGAAAAACATGGTTGCGTTCCGCAAAAAAGGCCGCCCTACGTCCGTCAACTGCATTTCATTGCCGGACAGTTCAACCAGTCCGTCTTCCAACAGCGGTTGCAAGAACTGCCGCGCGTCGGTTTGTTGTCCCTGGCTCAGCCCGACTTTGAATTGCGTCATGAACTCTAAAATCTGTTCGCGCCGCTCCTGATCTTCTTCGGTCAGCAAATGGCCGCGCATGGTCGGAATTTCGCCCGCAAGAACTCTTCGCTCGTAATCTTGCAATTTTTTCTCGTTTTGATGAAAGCAGGTGGGAGTTTCAGAAATCGAACTGACGCCAAGTCCCAGCATTACTTTTGTGCGGGCTTCGGTGTAGCCCATGAAGTTGCGATGCAATTTGCCTTCGGTTTGCGCCAGATTCAGCGGATCGTGCGGCAAGGCGAAATGATCCATTCCAATTTCAACGTATCCGGCGTCGAGCAGCATTTGGCGGGCGCGTTCGTACAGCGCGCGCTTTTCGCCTGCTTTCGGCAAATCTTCGTCCTTGTAACTGCGCTGCGTTGGTTTGATCCAGGGCACCAGCGCGAAGCTGTAGAGCGCAATACGATCCGGCCGCAGCTCAATGGTTTGCTCTGTGGTGGTTTCGATGCTCTGCATCGTCTGGCGCGGCAGCCCATAAATCAGGTCGAAATTAACGGAGGTGTAGCCAACTTCCCGCGCCTGATCGTTGACGCGTTTGGTAATTTCATAAGGCTGATGGCGGTTGACCAGTTTCTGCACTTCTTCGTTGAAATCCTGCACGCCCAGCGAAATGCGCGTGAAGCCCAGATCGTATAGAGTCTGAAGCTGGTCGAGCGTGGTGCGCCGAGGATCAATTTCGACTGAAGCGTCGAAATTGTCTTTATCCATTCGCGTTTCGCTCAACATCGGCGTCAAAATTCGTTTCAGATTTTCCGGAGAAAAAAACGTTGGCGAACCGCCGCCAAGGTGCAATTGCTGCAACGGACGCGATGCAAATTGCGGCACGCGCTGACGGTATAGGGACCATTCGCGCAGCAGCAAATCCACATATCCGTCTTCGCGTCCGTGATCGCGTGTGGTGACCGTGTTGCAGGCGCAGAAGGTGCAAAGCGTCTCGCAAAATGGCAAATGCAGGTAAATTGCCCACGTGGCGTTTTCATCCTGAAAGGCTGTGTCCAGCGCTGTCAGCCACTGCTCAGTGGTTGGCGATTCCGTCCAAAACGGCACGGTTGGATAGCTGGTGTAACGCGGCGCGGGCACGTCGTATTTGGCAAACAATTCTTTCAATTCCGTATTCATAAAATCCTTCCCCTGAACGATTCCAGTCTTTTTTTATTGTCTGGTCCACACGCTGCCGTCTGCAAACTCGATTCGTTTGATGGTGATGGTTTCCTGTTTTTGATTCAGCAGCGAAGGGTCATGAAACCCTGCGCCGCAGACTGCTTCAAACGTGCTGATTTTGTCAGGCTGGTTTTCATCGCTCAGGACTTTGACGACTTCGCAGCGTTTGGCATTGGGCGGCAATTGGTGTTTCAGCGTTTTTTTGCCGCCGGCTTTGATTTCCACGTTGGTCTTTACATCGGCGCGAAGCAAAAGCTGGCCGTTTTCATAACGCGGAAACGCGAAATCCCATTCCACCAATTTGATCGCTTTAGAGTTTGAGTTTTTCAGTTCGACCTGAACATACTCCGCCGCATCAATGACCCGGGTGTACGAACGCAAGCGCCCGCGCGAACGGGCATCGCTACCAGGAGCAATCGGCGCGGAAGCCATTTTTTGATTGCCGGAGTTTCTGCCTCTTTGGCGCGCCGCGCGCTCAGCATCAGACAATGGCATGTCGCCGTTTTCAGCCGACATCGAAGGCGTCGTCAGACTGGGACGATCCAGCATGGGGTAATAGTCCATGCCGATTTTATGCTTCACAACTTCAATCGGCGGTTTGCTTGCGGCTGCCACCACATCTGTAGTTTGAGCTTGCGCGGACATAGAAATTGCGGTGATAAAAAACACCATCACAAACAATCTTGCGGATTTCATTCTGCTGTACCTCCTGTAGAAGGGGACAAACTGGTTGGCGCGGGCATTCTACTCCGACTAACCTGGAAAGGCAGCTTTCCAAAAACAAAAATGGCCTGCCGCGGGAATTTCCCTGGCAGGCCATAAGTTTTAGATGCCGCAGCGTAAAGCTGCAACACCGAAACGTTTTTTAGAACTGGTAGCGGAGCGCAAACTGCAATTCGCGCTGGCCACCCTTGCCGGTGACTCTGCCGAACGTGCCGCTACGCGGGTTGACGTCAACACCGTTTCCGCCGGAACCGCCCAGGTTCGGGTGGTTCAGCCAGTTGTAGGCTTCCGCACGGAACTGAATGCGATGGCTTTCAGTGATGTAGAAGTCTTTCGACAAGGTCAGGTTGTGGTTTTGGAAACCGGGTTGATTGATGATTCCGCGCGATTCTTGCGTCGAGAAAGTTCCTGCTCCCGGCTCTGTGAACAAACAGGATGTCGGGTCTTTCGTTCCGCCATTGTTCGTGCTGTTGGACGGGTTGCAGGTCTTGCCGGGCTGGCTGATCCGGAACCAGTAGTTCTGATCGGCAGTCGCGCCCAGCGAGAATTTGTTGTCATACTGGATATCGCCGTTCGCGATCCAGAGCTGTGAACCGCTGCCCGCGCCGACGCCCGCGAAATCATCGCCAGTGGCGACGCTTGTCGGGTTGCCGGTTTGGAATTGCGAAATCGCGCTGACTGTCCATCCGCCCAGCAATTTGCCGGACATCTTGGATTTGTCTTTGAAGAACGGCAATTGGTACACCGCGTTCAGCACCAACACGTGCGTGCGGTCAAAGGTTGAACGACCCCACAGATTGCTGACGTCGAACGCGTTCGGAACGACGTCGCGTTGCGCCGAACCATCGTCCCAAGAGCGTGACAGGGTGTAGGCCAAACCGAACAACAAGCCTTTGTCAAAACGACGATTCGCGCTGACCTGCAGTCCGTGATACATCGAATTGGCATCGTTGTTGGTGCTTCGGATAATGCCGAACCCTTTGTACGGGCGCAGGAAGTCAGTGTTGACGCCCGGGTTCGCTTGAATCGTGCCGGGGCGCAGTTGGTTCAGGTTGCGTTCACGCTGTGCGTGCAAACCGCGACGGCCAACATACCCGACTTCGACCAGCGTGCTGAAACCGATGTCACGTTCGTAAGTCGCGTTCCAGGTCCAGGATTCCGGATTTTTGAAGATCGGATCCTGCGTGGTGATGACCAACGGGAAGGCGTTTCCGCCCGTTCCGCCCGGACGATCAACCGAACCACCCGTAATCGAAACCGTCGGTTGCAGCGGTGGGTTGCCGCCCAGGAAGACCGAATCGCTGACGCCCAAGCGGGTCAGGAAGCGGCCAATACCGGCGCGGAACACGTTTTTGTCATTGATTGCGTATGCAAAACCAAAGCGCGGTTGGAAGGTATTCCGGACATGAATTTCCGAATATTCTTTCGATTTGCCGCGGAACAGGAAGTTGTATTCACCCGTCGAAGCAATTGGAATACGACCGGCGGCGGATTTTGTCCAGCCGTCGCCCGGAATTACCAAACCGTTGTAACGGGATTGCAGGTTGCCAGCGGTAATGAAGCCGTTGGCCGGGTTTTGCGTGACGGCAATTGCCGGGTTGTAGCTGGCTGGGTCGAAAACGACCATGTTGCGCCACAAGCTGTAATACGGCTGGATGATCGAATGACGAATACCGTATTCCAGACGCAGTTTCGGAGTCGCTTTCCACGAATCCTGCGCGAACCATTCAAACATGTGACCGCGATACGGCGTGAACGAACGCTCACCGATTTCGGCGTAAGTATCGAACAGCCCGATAGCGACGTTGCCAATCGCGACTCCGGTGCCTGTTCCGATGCCGGTTCCTGCTCCATTGGGACCAGCAGTTAAACCGGTGGAGTTATTAAACACAAAACGTCCGTTCTGGTTGTTGGTTCCGCCCGGCGTTCCGGAAACGTTGATCTGGTCAAAGTCGTTTTGTCCGGCGCGTTCAAAATAGCCGCCGAATTTGATGGTGTGGTTGCCGCGAATGTTCGTCCAGTTGTTGCTGAACTGGTAAATCGGGCCAGTGGAGCTTGACGGGTACGGACCGCCGTCAATGCTGACAAACTGGTCAACACCGTCAATGGTCGGAACTTTGTCAAAGATTTCCTTTGCCGGGAAGATATACGGATAGTTGATTCCGTAATTGCTGCGCTGATAGGTGTTGCCGCGTGTATCCACAGCAATGAACACCTGGTCACGGCTGCCTGCAATCAGTGTTTCACTGATCCAGGTTGGTGACACCGTCCACGTCCAGTTGATTGAAGTCGTCTGGTTCGGACGATCAATGATCTGCGGAGCGCGGTCGGTTCCGCTGCGGAATGCGCTGGTTTCAACAAAGTGATAAAGCGACAAGCGATATTTGATCGCGTGTTTTTCGTTCGGATAGAAATCAACTGAAAGAGTGTCTTTGCGTTGATTGGTTTCCGCCGGACGATCCTGGAAGTAGTTCTGGCCAGTTGCCGTGAAGAAGCCCGGAATCGGCGTCGGTTGCGCGCGCAACAGCGCCAATCCATTCGCGCTCAGGCGATTGGCCGGAATTTTGTTCACAATGCCGCCATCACGGAAGCAGGCGGTTTGATCCGTCGCATTGCAGTTTCCTGCGAGCAGCGGGTCTTTGATGAACCGCGTAAAACCAAACGGATTGCCTGCGACGGCCAATTCGCTGAAATCGCCCTGACGCATCTTCAACGATGCTACACGGATGGTTGTATTATCGGTTTGACGACGACGAACCCATTCTTGTCCCCACAGCCAGAACAACTTGCTGCGGTCTTTGTTAATGTCTGTGCCGGGAATGATCACCGGGCCGCTTAAGCTATAACCAAATTGGTTGTAGCGGAAAGGGTTCGGACGGCAATGTGAAGCCTTCTCAAACCGTTCATCTTCGCACGGTTGGTTGGCTGGCGTGTTGCGGTTGCGGCTCCAGTCATTGGCGTTGAACACCGCGTTGCGCAGATATTCGTAACCGACGCCATGGAAATCCTTGGTTCCGCTCTTGGTGACAAGACGAATCTGACCGCCTGAAGCGCGTCCATATTCGGCGTTGTAATTCGCCGCCAGAATCTGCACTTCCTGTGTCGCTTCCACGTCGGCGGCTCCGATGGCGGTGCCGTTTGAACGGGTGCGGACGCCGACAGCGCCGTCATAAGTCAGCAGGTAATCCTGTGTGCGGCCACCGTTGATGTTCAAACCACCAGTGGTCAAACCAAAGCTGTTGCCGCCCAAAGCGCCACCCTGAACGCCGGGTCTGACCTGGGCCAGAAACAGCGGGTTGCGTCCGTTGAGCTGCAAGTATTCGACCTGTTTGGTTTCCACCAAACGTCCCACAGTCGCGGTCTCGGATTGAACCTGCGCGACGGAAGCTGTGACCGTAACCGTTTCGGTTAATTGTCCCGGTTGCAAAGTCACGTCCAGGGTTGCTGGCAGGTTTGGATCCAGCTTGCGCCCGGTTTCTTTGAAGGCTTTGAATCCATTGGCTTCCACCGAAATCGAGTAATTGCCCGGCGGAAGGCTGGAAATCACGTAATAGCCTTCGCTGTTGGCGACGGCGCTACGTTCAAAAGCTCTGGTATCGCTTTTAACAACGACCTTGGCTCCGGCGACAGAGGCGCCAGCCTGGTCTTTGACATAGCCAGAAATTGTGGCGTTGTCAGATTGGGCAAAGGCCGTCAGCGAGATCGCCATCCACAATATGGCGACCAAGCCT
>CAYLJQ010000450.1:0-6004 GCA_964383955.1 uncultured Heliomicrobium sp.
TGCCGTTGGGCGTCAGCTCTGCACATTACATCGGATTGCTGATTGATCGTTTGGCCTTGCCGTACCACGATCTCAAAAGCTTCGACGACTTGCCGATTCCCTTTCGGTGCGTGGCAACGGATTTCCTGGCGGCGAAACCTGTGGTGATGAGCGACGGGCCGCTTGGTTCGGCAATGCGCGCAACCATGTCCATACCCGGCGTATTTCCGCCTGTGGAACGCGACGGCAAAGTTTTGGTGGATGGCGGCCTGGTCAACAACGTCCCGACCGACGTGATGTGCGAGTTTCAGCCAGACGTGATCATTGCCATTGACGTGGCCACGCCGCTTGGCGATTTGGAATCCATTGCCTCAATCGTCGGCATCCTTGTGCAGTCAATCACCGTGATGACCATCAACAACGACCGGCAAAATTTGCGTTTGGCCGACATCATCCTGGCACCGGATTTGGGAAATATTTCAGCACTGGATTTTGTCGGACTGGACAACATTGCAGACGTTGGCTTTCGCGCCGCTGAGAAAAAAGCCCACATTCTGTCGCGTTTTTCGCTGAATGAAACCGACTGGCAGCAGCATCTGGCTGCGCGAAGAACCAAAATCCGCACGGCCATTCCGACGCCTGCCGACTTGCAAATTGCAGGTGTTGAAAATGAGGCAAAAGAATCTTTGCATCGCCGCTTGGACGATCACGCGGGAAAGCCGCTTGACACCAAAAAGCTTGAAAACGATCTGACCAAGATCACAGGCCAGGGCCGCTACGAAAGCTTCAATTACGGGCTGAAAACCGAAGCCGAGAAAACCATCCTGGAAATTCGCCCCAGAGAAAAATCCCACGCTCCGCCAACCATTGTGCCCGGCGTGGAAATTGACGGTTCGGAAGTCAACGCCATCAACTTCACCTTTGGAGCCCGCGCGACAGTGTTCGATGTTGGTTCGTACGGAGCCGAATGGCGTATTGACGCCAAAGTCGGGTTCGGCAATTTGTTTGCAACCGAATACTTCAAACCTATCGGCACACGTGGCTTTTTCGTTGCGCCGCGAACGTCTTATCGCAGAGACCGGCAGAACATCTTTATTAGGCGAAACCGTCAGGCGGAATATCAGGCCGACCGCTTTGGCGCAGGCGGCGATTTTGGATTTCTGACCGAAAGCAGCGAACTGCGCATTGGGTATGAATACACGCGCGTTCTGGCCAAAACCAGCATCGGCGATCCAGAGCTTCCGGCGTTCGATGGCAATTTCAATGTTGCGCGCATCCGTTGGGCGATGGATAAACAAGATAGCTCAACCGTTCCCACGCGTGGCTTGCGAATGACGGCGGAAGCCCGTTGGTATTTTTCCGCGCCAAACTTCCGCGATGATTTTCCGCAAGGCGAAGCGCGCGCTTCTTATTTTGTGCCCATGTCTTCGCAAGGTTCGCTCTTTTTTGCCGGATCTGCCGGAACAGCTTTGGGCCGCGACGTTCCGCCAATTCAGCAGTTTTTGCTTGGCGGGCCGTTTCGGTTTGGCGCGTATGGCCGGGACGAACTTCGTGTCAATCAATACTTTCTGGCGACCGGCGGCTACCTGCACAAAATCAGCGAACTGCCTTCGCTGATCGGCGGCAACATTTACGCCGGAGCGTGGTTCGATCAGCTTGGCACTTCTGGCGGATTCACTTCACAGTTTGATGGGCAACAATACCGAGCAGCCCTTTCCCTTGGCTTTGTGATGGACACCAAAGTCGGCCCGTTTTCCATTGTCGGCAGCCGAGGCGAAGGCGGACGCGGCAAAATTTACTTTTCGCTGGGCAGGTTTTTCTAAGATTGTGAGGCAATTGAACAGCAAAACTTTCTTACCGCAGAGCCGCAGAGACCGCAAAGAAAGCGCAGAGTGGCTGGCTGTGGTTTTGGCCAATTCTTGTGATTTCCCCCTGCGACGCCTCTGTGTTCTCTGCGCCTCCGCGGTTTTATACGCTCTTACTTTCAGCATTTGTTTGGCTCAGAGCGCCCAAAAGGCTCAAGCCAGCGAAGATGGATCGAAGCTCCAGTTCGGCAACCGCGTTTTGCTGACCAGCGAAAAAGACGGGTTTATGTCCGTCAGCAAGATTCGATATTCTCCTGACGGCAAACGCTTCGTTGTGATTGCTTGCGGTTACGAATGCAATGACAACATCGGCTTCCTGTTCAACGCAGATGGAAGCGGCAAACGAAAATTCACTGCCCGCTGGGACAACATCCTGCAAGACAAAGTGGAATGGTCAACCGACGGGAACAAGCTTTTTTATTACCGGGTCAATTCATCCGGCGCTGAGCCACCGGCGAACGTGCCATCTTCTGGCTGGGTTGAAGTTGATGCTGCGACAGGACGAAAAGCCCCAGCAACGGCTAGAACGCTGAAGCCCGAAGCGAGCTATGCTGTTTTCAGAATTCCGCCTGACGATTCATTGAATGTCCGGGAAGCGCCGGGCGCGAAATCGAAAATCACAGGCAAGCTTGCGCACGATTCCCAGGACATACGCTACGCTGGCGAAAAACAAAAAGCCGGCAGAGAAATCTGGGCGAAGATAAAACATCAACACCTGACCGGCTGGGTCAACCAAAACTTTCTTTACGAAACCCCAAAAAATCAATAATCCATCATGTTTGAACAATATTCCCTCGCGCTCGCCATCGAAAATTTACTGCCGCTGGCATTTCTGACGTTCGGCCTTGTCTTTCTTGTTCGAATGCTGAACCGCAAAAACGAACTGATTGGCGAACTAAGTTACGTGTCCGCGTTCCTGATTATCGCAGGCAATTTACTGAGCGCGATTGGCAAGCTGCTGAATGCGCTGTATGGGTATCACGGTCCCTGGATGAAAAATAGCCTGCTGTTTTTGTCCGCCCCCGGATTTGTTTGCCTGGCTTGGGCATTAAGGCGAACGAACGTGAAAGAAATGACTGCCGGAAAAATCTGGCTGCTTCCAATCTGTTTTAATGGCGCGTTGCTGGCGCTGACGGCGGCGCTGAAAATGGTCAAAGGTGGCCAAACCTGGCTGAACCTGTTGCTGACTGTGGTCACCATCGCCAGTATCGCAACGTTTGTTCAATTGGCGCTGATGGCTCTGCACCGCCAGCAACAACTAATTGCCGGATTCTTTATTCTGAGTTTGGGAATGTCCCTGGCGCTGGCGTTTCGCGGCACCGACGGCAGCGAAGCCGCCGAATGGGCGCAGCAAATTTCCAACACTCTTTCGCAAGCCATTTTTGCTTTTGCGGCCTTCAAGCTGGACCGAATCGAATCCAGCCGCCCTTAAAATCGGCGGGAAATCGTCAACCAGAGACACAGATCAAACTTTCGTATTGAAAGCAAAGCCAAACCTGATTATTCTACGGAAGCAATCACGGTTTACAGATAAAGTTCAATTCGCACTGAGATATAGGAACGGCCATACTGACGCGCGGAATTTTAATTCCTGTTGTGCCAGTTTCCCCTCGATTGACTAGTTCCCCCAGAATAAGGTCGGCGATGCGCTCGTCTGACTTCTTTTACTTTACCCATGGACTGCCATTGAAACCGCATTCTTAATTCATAAGTCAGTAGCTGTCTCGTCATTAGCCGGATCGAGAACTGGCTCGCGCAATCAAGAAATGTTTGATTTAGTCCCCCGGCTGTTAGTTTGTGAAAACAGCAAGTTCAACCACAACCTATGAGATTCAGGGATGAATTGGCCAACCACGATCGGACACGGGATGTAGGTGACGATTACGGAAAGCGTGTGTATGTTCCCAAAGTCACTGCCGGGAACGTTGCCCTGAAAACCATAGATACAATGAGAAGGAAAAGAATTACTTATGCTCAAACCTACCACTAAGCTTTTCTGCCTTTTAACAGCAATCGCTCTGGTTTGCCTGATTCCGCCGGAATCTCAGGCGCAGACTGTGACCAGCGGCGCCATCCGAGGAAATGTTTATGAGCTTGGAACCAGAACTGGAATTCCGGGCGCAACCGTCACAGTGACGAACCGCGACACAGGATTGGTGCGCACCGCACTGACGGATGCTGGCGGAGAATATTTCATCAAAATGCTTCCCGTCGGCGTGTATTCAGTGGCTGCGACCGGCCCTGGCTTTGAGCTGGTTCCGACGTCTTCCACCAATGTTCCGGTTCGCATTCTTGATCCAAGTGTTGTCACTCCGCCACCTCTGGAATTACGAAGGATTGCAACGGCGGCAACAACGCCAACTCAACCGACAACCACGCAACCAACACCGACTCAACCGGTAACCACACCACCAGCCGGAACACAGCCAGCGGGAACCCAACCAGTTCCCCAAACGGGCGCATCATCGGACGTTTTTCAGTCGGAACAATTGGTAAACACGTCCAACGCCAGCAGAACCCAGCATTTCGACACCAAACAATTGCAAGTTCTGCCGCTGCCCGGCATTCGCACCTTTGACGATCTGGCGTTTTTGGCTCCTGGCGTTGCGCCGCCGCCGCTGGCGATTGGAAATAACGTTGGCCCTGGCGTCGGCCCCGGCGTGGGAACGACCGGCCAATTTGCCGTCAACGGCATTCGCAGCAGAGCAAACAATTTCACGATTGACGGTTCAGACAATAACGACGAAGACATTGGCGTGCGGCGACAGGGATTCACCATTCTGGTTCCGCAATCCATCGAAAGCATGCAGGCGGTGCAAATCACAACCTTGCTGCCTGAACCGCAACTCGGTCGCAATATGGGCGCGCAGATCAATGGCGTTTCCAAATCCGGCGGGCAGCAATATCACGGCACGCTGTATGGCTTTTTTACCGACAGGCGGCTGAAAGCCCGCGACACATTTGATTTGACTGGCGGCCCGGCAACCTTCCCATTAACCAGAGCGGATGGCACGGCAGTCCGAATTGGACGTCTGACGACGGCTGGTCAACTGACGGACATCAGACCGTTGGCTCCCGCCAATCCGGTGGGAGGCGAAAACCCATTTACAAGAGGGCAATACGGATTTGTTTTTGGCGGCCCGATTGTCAAAGACAAAACCAGCTTCTTCGTCTCGTTTGAGCATCAGGACATCAACGCCAGCCGGGAGTCGCATTTTGCAGTTCCCACAATTGCCCAGCGCGGACTTTTCAATAGTGGAGAAGTCGGCCTGATAGATTCTCAAAGAAACACGGTTTTCCCGACTTCCCTCCAAGGCAATGCGTTTCTGAGCCTGTATCCATTCCCGAATAATCCCGGCGGCCCTTATGGCCCGGCGACATTTACGCAAGTTTTGCCAGCCAGCGCTGACGGCAACAATTTCTCGATCAAACTTGATCAAAACATCAACGCCTATGGCAATAGCCATGTGCTTAGCGGCAGATATAACTTCACCGATGACGACACGATTTTGCCGGTCACCAGTGAAGCGCTGTTTTCAAGCTTGCAGGCAAAAGTGCGAACCCAGAATCTGTCTTTGTTGTTCGATAGTTCCCTTTCCGCCAGAGCTGCCAACCAGCTTCGGCTGTCTTATGGCCGCACGTCGTTAAAGTTCAATGAAGTCCGCAACCCACTTCTGCTTTCGGCTGGCGCTGGTCTGACGAATCCTAGAGAGCGTCAGTTTCTGTTAAACGCTCCGTACATTTACAACACATCAGGCCCATCCGGTTCGCTGTTTCAGATTGTCGAAGGATTCAATACCGAACAAGTCACAGGTCCGCTTGGTCAGGTGGTTGTGACGGGATACAGCCCGATTGGCGTGGATGTGTTCAACTTCCCGCAGCAAAGAACCAACAACACATATCAACTGGCGGACACCTTCATCTATGACAAATCGAACCACCGGTTTACAACCGGCTTCGATGTGCGCTGGTCGCATTTGAACAGCTTCCTGGATCGGAACTTCCGTCCACAGGCAGTGTTCAACGGCGCGGAGGATATTGCCAGACTTGTTGATCCCTCAACGCCCAGCATTAACCAACAAGGATTTTATTTTGGCAGAGATTATCTGGCGGCAGGTGCTCCGACAGGATTCTTTCAAACGTTTTCTGTTGGCGCTCCG
>CAYLJQ010000451.1:0-6003 GCA_964383955.1 uncultured Heliomicrobium sp.
TCCTCATCTTCACTGACTGCGTCGAATTCATCCGCTCCGAGTGAGGTTCTTGCACTTCCTGACAGCACGGGGCCAAACAATTTTCAGAACTTTCCGGTTTTGACTGGGGTGACCGTCGGGAGTAATTCGAGCACCATCAATGGCTTTCTTCGAAGCTATGCAAGCACGACATTTCGAATCGAGTTCTTTCTGAATCCATTGTGCGATCCAAGCGGGAATGGGGAAGGTCAGATCTATATCGGCTCAGCCGACGTGACAACCAATCCGTTAGTTTTCAATGACCCGAACTCTGGCGTGGCAATCATCAGCAAGTCGCTGGATTATCCGTTGCCGGGCGGGTTATCTGTAACAGCGACAGCTACCCGGCTGAGCGCTGGAACTCCGATTGAAACCTCCGAATTTTCTGCGTGTGCTGCCATTCCTTATCCAGACGGCGATTGCCACGTTGTCGCCTTTCCAGGAGCAACGAGTTTTAGCGCGTCTGCCGCAAGCACAACGTTTGAGGTGAATGGAAGGGCGCTCTGCGGATGGACTGCGACAAGCATGGTGGACTGGGTCACCATTGGCTCCGGAGCCGCCGGAATCGGCAACGGAGCGGTCGTGTTTAACATTGCGGCCAACACTGGCGCTTTCCGGTTTGGCACGGTGAAGGTTGCAGGAACGGACTATACGATTTCTCAGGATGGGGCCTGTGCGGCCACCATCAGTCCCATGCTCAAAAATTTCCCTGCACAGGCATCAACGGGCACGATCAGCTTGTTCACTCCGTCAGCCTGTTCCTGGAGCATCACCAATATCAATCCCTGGGTGACGGTTACCACGCAAGCAAGTGGTTCAGGATCAACTTATATAGACATCAGCGTTGATGCGAATACGGGCGCATCGCAACGCATCGGAATCATTACGATTGCCGGACAGAGCTTCATTGTCTCGCAGGATGCTCCTTGTACGGCAAACATCAATCCCACAAGCAAAACCTTTACGACTGCTGCGGGTGGCGGATCATTCGACCTGACCGTCGGCCCAACATGTCCCTGGACGGTGGAAGTTTCTGATCCCTGGATCAGCGTCACTTCGGCCACCAGCGGTTCAGGGAATGCGACTGTCACTTACACCATCACCGCAAATACTGGCGGACAGCGTTCAGGAAATATTTCAGTGGCCGGAAAGACATTTGTAATTAGTCAGGATCCGGCCTGTCCTGTAACGATTGATCCAACCAATGCAAACATAGGAGCTGCTGGCGGAAGCGGAAGCGTTAATGTGACCACCGGCCCAAGCTGTTCGTGGCAGGCAACGACTGAAACTCTCTGGATTCACATTACTTCAGGCGCAAACGGAACCGGCAATGGCACCGTCAATTACACGGTTGACGCCAACTCAGGCGCAGCGCGAAGCGGTCAGATTACTGTTGCCGGACAAACCTTCCTGGTTCAGCAGTCTGCTTTGTGTTCGTTTATGCTTTCCCCCGTCTCCAACACAATTGTCGCGGTGGGAGGAACCGGAACGGCCAATGTGACGACAACCGCGAGTTGTCAGTGGACAGCCCTTCCCAGCGATCCGTGGATTTCAATCACTTCGGGAGCCAGCGGCACGGGCAATGGCACGATTAACTATTCCGTCACCACTAACGGATCAGGCTCGCAGCGGGTGGGCAGCATCATGGTTGGGGATCAAACCCTGGTGATTACTCAGGAAGGCGGCTGCACATATAACGTGTCGCCGACTTCGCAATCTTTTGCCGCAGCGGGCGGCAGTAATACGGTCAATGTTACGGCGGCTGTAAATTGCGGTTGGTTGGCGTCCAGCAATGATTCCTGGATCACTGTTACCTCCAGCCTGCAATCGCCCAAAAATAACGCCGTGCTGAGACTTGCCACACCAAGCCGGCAAGCTGGAAAAAACAGTATTGCGGGAACCGGCAATGGCACGGTCAGCTATTCAGTGGCGGTCAATACAGGTCCGGCTCGCACTGGAACAATGTTTGTTGCAGGAACGCTTGTAACCATTACACAGGCGTCAGGATGCCCAATCAACATTACGCCTGCCAATCTGACTTCCACGCAGTTGGGCGCGAATTACAGCCAGCAATTGTCACAAACCGGCGGTACAGGAAACATTACCTGGACTGTGAGCAATGGATCGTTGCCGCCTGGAATCCAATTAAATTCATCATCGGGACTGCTTTCCGGGACTCCCTCTCTGGCTGGCGACTTCAGCTTTGCAGTCAGGGCGACTGACGCAGGCGGCTGTTATGGTGAAATTCCGTATATGCTGACTGTGACTTGTCAGGGGCTGACGATTACACCGGCCTCGCTCAACGCCGGAGTCGTGGGCAGCGCGTATAACCAGCAATTGACGCTGACAGGTGGCAGCGGCACGATTCTTTGGTCTGTCAACGCAGGCGCACTTCCGCTGGGCATGACGCTGGATTCTGCAACCGGTTTGCTTTCCGGCGCACCGCAGGCGCAAGGAACATTCAATATCACCGTCAGAGCGACCGTGATTGCGAATGGCTGCTTTACGGACAAGAGCTACACACTGACGATTAACTGTCCGACGATCACAGTGGACCAGGCAACAATTACCCCCGGTAATCTGGGTGTTTCTTATAGCCAGCAATTTACGCAAACGGGTGCGACAGGAAATGTTACCTGGACGCTTAGCTCCGGGTCATTGCCTAACAATTTGACGCTTTCGACTTCCGGATTGCTTTCCGGGACGCCCGTAGCTTCAGGCAGCTTCCCCATCACAGTTCGCGCGACCAGCGGGAATAACTGTTTCGGCGAGAAGAGCTATGTATTGCTCATCGGCACTTGCCCGGCGATCACGATCTTGCCTGCAACATTGTCCAACGGCCTGATCAATACAAATTACAACCAAGTGCTGACGGCAAGTGGCGGTTCGGGAGGTTATACCTTCACCTTCACTGGGAATTTGCCAAACGGCGTGACGCTTTCTTCCGGCGGCACCTTGTCAGGCGCGCCCACCGTGGTGGGATCGTTCAGCTTCACCGTGACGGCCACCGATCAAAGCGGCTGCACGGGCACGAAATCTTATACGCTGGTGATTTGTTCGCCGATTACCGTCAATCCGGCTACGCTGCCAAACGGAACCGTCGGCAGCACTTATAGCCAGAATCTGTCGGCTGTCGGCGGCGGAATTCCGCACAATTTCACCTTCAGCGGCACGCTTCCCAACGGAGTAACGCTGGCAAATGACGGTGTGTTGTCCGGGGTTCCCTCGGTGCCCGGTACATTTAACTTCACGGTGACCGCGACCGACACCAGTTCCTGCACAGGTTCGCAGAGCTACACCGTTACGATCAATCCGGCGGGACTGATGTTCTATCCGCTGCCACGCCCCTTGCGCATCCTGGATACGCGGGCCGGTGGGACAGCCTGCGACACACCAGGACAGCAAATTCCCGGTGGAACTTCACGGCTGCAAACGGCGGCTGGCCGTACGTGCGACAGCATTTCGATCCCGGCTTCGGCAAAAGCTTTGACTGGCAACGTCACTACGGTTCAATCCGGCGGCGGCTTCCTGACGCTGTATCCCAGCGATGCGACGCGTCCGATGGTCGCCAATTCGAACTATCAAGCCAATCAGGTTTTGAACAATGTGTTCACAGTCGGCCTGGGAGCAGGCGATGGCGCATTCAACATTTACGTGACGTCGAACACCGATGTGGTGATTGACATTACAGGTTACTACGCACCTGCGGGACCCGGCGGGTTGTACTTCCATCCGCTGCCGTCTCCGGTTCGTATACTGGAAACCCGATCTGGGCACCCGGGCTGCGATACGCCGGGAACTCCAATTGCGGGTGGCATTGAGCGCACGCAACAGGGACGCATTTTCTGCAACGGCGTGACGATTCCATCCAGCGCCGCAGCGATTGTGGGCAATGCCACGGCGGTGACTCCCGGCGGACAAGGCTTCCTGACGCTTTATCCAGGCAATGCCCCGACCAGACCGTTGGCGGCCAATTCCAACTATGCTGCCGGGCAAAACATGAATGCGCCTTTCACGGTGGGTTTGGCCCCGGACGGCACGTTCAAGATTTACTCGTCGCAAACCACCAATCTGGTAGTGGATGTGCTGGGGTATTACAGCCCTGACGCCGTTGATTTGAATGGAACCGGATTGCTCTTCACTCCATTGCCGCGTCCCGTGCGCTTGCTGGAAACGCGAATGGGGCAGCCTGGTTGTGACACACCCGGAGCGCCGCTCGACGCCCTCTCGACGCGAATTCAACAGGCTCGCGGAACATGCGACGGCATGACGGTTGCCGCAACTGCCCAGGCGATTGTGGGCAATGCAACCGCAGTCTTTCCGGCGAGCAACGGGTTCCTGACGTTCTGGCCCAGCGATGGGACGCAACCCGGAACGGCGAATTCCAATTACCAGGCCGGAAAAGTGTTCAACCGTCATATCACGGTTGGGCTGGGCGCAGATGGCGCATTCAAGATCTTCACTTCTGCGACGACTGATCTGGTCATAGACGTTTCCGGTTATTTCGCGCCGTAACAAAGATAAATAAACGCAATTTTGATGGCTTTGGCCTTGGCGAGTGATCCGCTTGCTGAATTGGCTGAAACTGCGATCACACAATCTTTTTCCTCAAACCTTAGAAAGGAGTAGTGCAAGAGCCGGTCGTTATTCATTCTCGAATTTGCCTTGATGCATCGAGCGTATCGCGACCTGCGTAATGCCTAACCACCAGTATGACAAGAAAACTACTTTTATTGATAACGGCTATGGCCATTCTTGTTCTCTCGCCCAGGCAGGAACTTTCTGCACAGGAAGGCAAGCAGACCAACGGGCGCGCAGCGGTCAGCAAACAATCGAATCGGCAGGCTGCACAAAGAACTCCTGCGCAATTGCGTTCAGAGTTGGACGCTCTTTACGATGAGTTGGAAGCCACAGTGAAATTTGTGTCTGGTTATGCCATTGGACGGGACTCGTTCCAGAAAATGGGATTCGATGGAGGCATGCCAGATGTTGTGTCGGCTCTTACCGCGTCCCGGAAACAGTGGGAAGGAATGTCTGACAACTCTCTCGTGGCCGTCAGCAATGGCATTCCGAATGAAGCAGACTTGAATAAGATAACTGTTAGTTTGCAGAAAATGCGGGTTGATCCCGAGTTTCTGGCCGCGCTGAATCGAGTTGAAAAGTCGTTCAATTCGGAGAGCGGGCGCAGCCTGCGCGAAGCCGGAAATTCCCGATCAGCGCCTTCGGCCCCTGCATTCATCAAACCTGTCTGCCATTTTGATAATCTGCTGAATTATCCTTCAGCGAAAGACCTGTCCATCGCAAAAGCTTTTGCCTTCATTGGGGAAATTGTATTCCTTCTGGTTCCCGCGGAAGTGGAGATTCCGATTATCGGTGTCGAAGCTCCCAATCCAGTCAGAATTGCTTTGGCGATTGCCTGGGGAATTTTGGAAGCAATTTCGCTTGGGTTGGATCAAGCCCGCAGCGAAGGAGTCTATTGCCAGTCTCTCGCCCTTAATATCCAGGGCGCGCTCACCAACGATGCAAAATTCAATATGTCCGTTATGTTGCCCAGGGATGCCGGCGGCTTTGCCGATTTTTTGAAGGAAATGGTCACGGCAGCCATTCAGAATGCAACGACGAATAACATTCCATTGCAGTGCGCGAGTACGAGATTGGCTGAAGCCAATGCCTTTTACGACCAGGGTAAATGGGTTGACGCCTATAAAAAATACCGGGCCGCTTATCAGAATATCGGTGCTTCCATGTGCATCTAGCAATTGGCGAGAAAGAGGTTGAAGTAACAGCTTTCGGCCTTCACGAAGTTTCTGAAAAGGGTATCGAAGTATTCAGGCTTTCAATGTCAGGCAACAACTTTCCACAGGAAGGAGTAATGCAGTAGCTGGTTATCGTTACATCGAATATGCTTCTTAGCTTTGATCTGAAGTAACATTGCCGACAAACTGCTTAATCACTTATATGACAAAAAGATTTCTTATCACAGTT
>CAYLJQ010000452.1:0-5993 GCA_964383955.1 uncultured Heliomicrobium sp.
CCCAAGGGAGCCAAACAAGGTTGCGCCGTCTTTGTGACGGACGGAGTGATTTTTGATGCGGACAAAGTCAAAGCCTTCAGCCGTCAAATTGCGCAAGACATCGCTTATGGCAAATTGCCGCGCATGAATTTCATCCTGGTTGGCGTCGGCGATGCCGTGGACGAAGAGCAGATGGAAGACATTTGCCACGAAGAATATCCCGGCATCGGCCATTTGTGGTGTCATCGCATTGCCGAAGAAATCAGCCAGGTAGCGGAACTCGTCGCCGTTCTGGTTGATGAAACGATGACCGTTGCCGCTGGCGGCACCATTTACGACGATCGTGGCAACGTTCTGCAAATTTACGAAGGCCGATTGCCTGCCGTGCTGGAATTTCCAATTCCCGAAGGCGCGCGCAGCTTCACGCTGGAAGTGAACGGCCAGCGATACACACAACCTTTGCCGGAAGAAGGCGAGCACCACGGCGAAGAGGACGAAGACGAAGATCATCACTAGTCAATTAGATTGGTTGCGAATCACAAACCGGCAGATAATTGGGGCTGAAAAACAAACGCACCTTGTCTTATTTTCTACCCACATTTTGCTGCCAGCCGATATGAGGAACCAGCAATACTAGTCAATTAGATTGGTTGCGAATCACAAACCGGCAGAAAATTGGGGCTGAAAAACAAACGCACCTTGTCTTATTTTTCTACCCACATTTTGCTGCCAGCCGATATGAGGAACCAGCAATACTAGTCAATTAGATTGGTTGCGAATCACAAACCGGCAGAAAATTAGGGCTGAAAAACAAACGCACCTTGTCTTATTTTTCTGCCCACATTTTGCTGCCAGCCGATCTTAAGGAATCAGCATGGGACACGAAGTTATCGTTAAACCGTTTTCCGACGTTCATAACCGCGAAGGCAAAGTGATTGCGACGCTGTTGCACGATCCAACCGTCGAAGGACTAGACGTCGCACTGTACATGGACGGCTCGGCCAGTATGGAAGACGAGTACGGCCCGCGCGGCGTGCTGGCCAAATTGGGGCCAGTACGAAACCAGGTCGAACCGCAGATGCGCTGGATGCTGGAGTACTTGGCGTCCAAAGATCGCGATGGCGTGTTGCGCGTGGCGTATTGGGCGACGGGCAGCGGATCGGATATTGAAGTCGTCGGCGATCTGGCTGGCGCGCAAGCGCAAACGTACAAATTCCCCGGCCCAAAGTTTTACGGCAAAGGGACTGTGATGCTGCCCGTGCTGCGCGATTACATCGCCCACATCCGCAACGAAGTCAGCACCAAGAATGCGCGGCGAGGCTTGGCGGTCATCATCACTGACAGCCAGCTTCACGACGCCGAAGACGTCAAAGCGTATTCGGCGCAGGTTGCCAAGGAGGTCGCCGCAGGGCGATTGCCCAGATTGAATTTCGTGCTGGTTGGCGTCGGCGATCAGGTGGACGAAGAGCAGATGGAAGAAATCTGCCACGAAGAATATCCCGGCGTAGGCCATCTGTGGTGCCATCGCGTCGCTGACCGTATGGAAGAAATGGCTGAATTAGTTGCCGTGCTGGTGGACGAAACCATGACCGTGGCCGCCGGAGGCACAATTTATGATGACCGTGGCAGCGTCGTGAAAGTTTATGAAGCGCGTTTGCCTGCGGTGCTGGAATTCACTGTGCCGGAAAACTGCAAAAGCTTCACGCTGGAAGTCGCCGGACAACGCTACACCCAGCCGCTTCCGGAAGAAGAACACCACGAAGAAGAGGAAGAACAGCCTTCCCTTTTGCGGAGCGTGGTCAACCAGATTGCCCCCGAACGCGGCAAACGTCATCGGCATTAAAATTTAGACGAAACGCAGGGCAGGCTGATTGCTTGCCCTGCGTTTTTTGGAGAACAGAAAATGGCTAGCCACGACCCAGCACAAAAAACGTCTGAACACGTTCATCATCCGGGCTGCGAACACGATCATCATGAACACGCCGACCAGCATAAGCACGGACACACCAGCAATCACGAAGCTCATCACGAACATGGGCCGGAGTGCAGCCACGAACATCACGATCACTCTGAAGATCATGCCGCCTACAAACATCATGAACATGGGCCAGGCTGCGACCACGATCACAAACATTCCGAAGAACATCACCAGCACGGGCCGGGTTGCAGTCACGATCACAAACATTCCGAAGAACATCACGTACACGGACCGGGTTGCGGCCACGACCACCATAGCCACGATCATCATCACGAAGAAGAAGAGCGGCAGCGACGTCTGGCTTACGTCGGTGTAAAACCGGCTGAAACTATCGGCAGCGCCTGCCAGTTCGATCTGGATGCGATGATTCCCGGCGAGACGGATGACGTTGGGCGATTTCAAAAGCTGGAACAACTGGTGGAATCGAACGCAGGCATCACAGACGCGCATGTGCGGCGGGACGGCCAGCGTCCGGAAATCTGCGTGCATTATGACGAAACCCAGCTTCCGCTTTCCGAGGTCGTTACGCTGGTCAAATCCATCAGCACTGAAGTTGCGCAGCGGTATCTGCACAAAACCTGGTTCGTGCGCGGCATGGAATCGGCGCAATGCGCGTACGTTATCGAATATGTGCTGGAACGCGTACCGGGAATTCTGGACGCCAACATTGCTTATTCAACCGAACGCCTGGTGATCGAATACGATCGCCAGACGATCAAACCCGCGGAAGTCGAAGCGAAAGTCAAAAGCATCGGCTACGAACTGGAAGAACCTGAACACGGCCACGTTTGCGCATTTCATTCGCACGGCAACGGATTGGCTCCCCGGCTGGAAATGCCGCTGGTCATCGTGTCTGGCGTTTTGATTGCGGCGGGATTGGCGTGCCGTTTTGTGCTGCACACGCCAGAAATCGTTCCGACGGTGTTATTCATTCTGGCGTTAATTGCTGGAGGATTTTTTGCCGTTCGCGGCGCGCTGTTATCGCTGCGCCAAGGCATTGTGGACATCGAAACTCTGATGGTCCTGGCCGGAGTCGGCGCGGGATTTCTGGGCGCCTGGTTTGAAGGCGCATTTCTGCTGTTCCTGTTCAGCCTGGGCCATGCGCTGGAACATCGCGCCATGGAACGTGCCCGCCGCGCCCTGGATGCGCTGGGCAAGCTGCGGCCTGAAACCGCCCGCGTCAAAATCGGCGACGAACTGAAAGAGGTTCCGGTCAAACAGGTCAAACGCGGCGACATCATTGTCATTCGTCCCGGCGACCGTGTGCCGCTGGACGGAACGATTTGCAGCGGCCAATCGTCGTTTGATCAGGCGACAATCACGGGCGAGTCCGTTCCTGTATCTAAAGCCACAGGCGATAAAGTTTTCGCCAGCACCATCAACACGGAAGACGCCGTCGAAGTCGAAGTCACCAAGCTTTCTTCTGAATCTGTGCTGGCGCGCATCATTGATATGGTTGCGGAAGCCGAAGCCCAGAAAAGCCCTACACAGCGATTCGCCAAACGACTGGAAAAAACCTTCGTGCCGATTGTGCTGGTGATCGCTCCGTTGCTGACCATTGCGCTGCTGCTGCTTGGCAACAACTTCAAAGAATCCGTGCTGCGCGGCATCTCCCTGCTGGTGGCGGCTTCGCCCTGCGCGCTGGCGATTGCGACTCCGGCGGCTGTTTTGTCTGCTGTGGCGCGCGCGGCTCGCGGAGGCGTTTTGATCAAAGGCGGCGCGCATCTGGAAACACTTGGCAAAGTCGCGACGCTGGCGTTCGACAAAACCGGCACGCTGACCATCGGCAAACCGCGCATCGTGACGGTCGCTGCCGCCGAAGGCGTTAGCGAAACCGATTTGCTGACTGCCGCCGCCGCTGCCGAATCCCATTCGTCGCATCCGCTGGCCTTGGCCGTCGTCGAAGGCGCGCGCGAACGCGGCATTGATCCCGCTATGGCGGAAAGCTGCGACGCGGTTCATGGAAAAGGCCTGCATTCGATGGTGGGGGGCATAAAAGTCAGCGTGGGAAACATGTCTTTGTTTGATGGCGAACCTATTCCCGAAGCGATTGCCGTCAAAACTCACGCGCTGGAATCCGCCGGGCAAACAACCATGATCGTCAAATGCGGCGACAAGTTTTTAGGCGTGTTAGGCGTCGCCGACACTTTGCGCGTTGAAGCCAAAGAAACCCTGAAAGCATTGCGCGCCGCAGGCATCAGCCGCAGCGTCATGTTATCGGGTGACAACCTGCTGGTCGCCAAAGCCATCGCGGCTCAAGTTGGCATTGACGATGCGCGCGCGCCGCTGATGCCCGACGGCAAAGTCGCCGCACTGAAAACCCTGGCCAAAGAAGGCGGCGTGGGAATGGTTGGCGATGGCGTGAATGACGCTCCGGCCTTGGCGGCAGCTTCGATTGGAATCGCGATGGGCGGGACCGGTTCGGACGTCGCGCTGGAAACCGCCGATCTGGTATTGATGAGCGAAGGGCTGCGCCAATTGCCGTTCGCCGTCAAGCTCTCGCGGACGGCGACAAGCGTCATCCGGCAAAACCTGATCGTCGCGCTTGGCGTCAGCGCGGCGCTGATTCTGGCTTCGATTTTCGGCTGGGTGCAAATCAGCGAAGCCGTCATCCTGCACGAAGGCAGTACTTTGGTTGTCGTGCTAAACGGATTGCGGCTGCTGGCCTTTCGCGGTTGATCCTCAAAATAAACTCAACAAAAGGTTCAAGGAGTCAAAGCGTCAAAGAATTTATGGAAAACGAAATAAACCTGTCTAAAAACACCTTCGAATCTTTGTCCCTTTGACCCTTTGCGGTGAAAAGACCTCCCTTCACAAACTACGAGAGTGTCGAAGCGTTGGTTTGACCAACGCAAAACCCGCGCAGTAGAATCCCGTTTACTTTCACACCTCAACCTTTCGGAGATTTCAAAATGACCATTCAGGAGATAGAGAACCTACTTGGAGAAGAAGGCCAGGCTTTGCTGAAGCACGAGTGCAAGACCATTTCAAAGGATATGCTGCACCTGCCAGGGCCGGATTTTGTGGATCGTGTTTGCACCGATTCTGATCGTCCGTCGGCAGTGTTGCGCAACTTGCAGCACACATTTAACACAGGCCGTCTGGCCGGAACCGGTTACGTTTCCATCCTGCCCGTTGACCAGGGCATTGAGCATTCCGCCGGAGCGAGTTTCGCCAAGAATCCCATTTACTTCGACCCGGCCAAAATCGTTGAACTGGCCATCGAAGGCGGATGCAACGCCGTTGCTTCCACGCTGGGCGTGCTGGGCGCTTGCAGCCGCAAATACGCGCACAAAATTCCCTTCATCGTCAAAATCAACCACAACGAATTTCTGACCTACCCGAACAAATTCGACCAGGTGATGTTTGGCCAGGTGGATCAGGCGTTTGAAATGGGCGCGACCGGCATTGGCGCAACCATTTACTTCGGTTCCGACGAAGCCACACGCCAGTTGCAGGAAGTTTCCGAAGCGTTTCAGCACGCACACGAACTGGGGCTTTACACCGTGCTGTGGTGCTATCTGCGCAATCCTGACTTCAAGAAGGACAAGGATTACCACGTTTCGGCGGACTTGACCGGTCAGGCCAACCACCTAGGCGTGACCATTGAAGCCGACATCATCAAACAGAAACTGCCACTGAATAACGGCGGGTACAAAGCTCTGGCGTCCAAGGAAAATCCGTACGGAAAAACTGACGACCGCGTTTACACCGAACTGGCGTCAGACAACCTGATTGACCTGACCCGGTATCAGTTGGCGAATTGTTATATGGGCCGCGCGGGATTGATCAACTCCGGCGGCGAATCGAAAGGCGCAAGCGATCTGGCCGAAGCCGTGCAAACCGCCATCGTCAACAAACGCGCAGGCGGAACAGGACTGATTTCAGGCCGCAAAGCCTTCCAGCGTCCGATGAAAGAAGGCGTGCAAATCTTGAACGCGATTCAAGATGTCTACCTGGCCAAAGAAGTGACGATTGCCTAAGCGTCCAAACGCAGTCAAAACAGAAGCGAACCACAGATAAACACAAGATAGAC
>CAYLJQ010000453.1:0-5990 GCA_964383955.1 uncultured Heliomicrobium sp.
TCCGCCATTCGCATTTTTGATGAATTGCCCCTTTAAGTCTCGTGCAATTCGGGGAACAGGAAATGTCCTATCGATGAACGGTCCCGGGACTTCAATCTCAATTCCGCAATTGGAATTGTTGTGAAGTCTCAGCCAGAAAACATTGGTGGGCCTTCCATTCACGACAGCCAGCGTTTCAATATGATCGAAAGTGATTTGAATTGCGTTGGATGATTTCTCGCAGACAGGTTTGGCTTCTGGTGAAGCTTGAGCGAAGGAAGCTACTGACAAACAAACGCCAATAAGCAAAACGTGAATAGCGATTTTTAGTCGAGTCATTGCCCCCTCCCATCAGACAAAAGCTGCGAAGACCTCATTTGCCAGCACCGTGCCAGCACGGGAAATCTTCAGCGTGTCGTTGTTGAGTTCGATCAAGCCTGCTTCGCTGAGCCGAGCCAGTTCGTCGGCGTACCGTTCCGTCACGCGAACGCCAAAGCGTTGTTCGTGGTCGCGCAAGTTGACGCCTTCTTTCAGTCGCAATCGCAGGAACAGATTTTCGCTTTGCAGGTCGTCGGCGTCCAGCGTTTCGGTTTCGGCGACGGCAGATTCTCCCGCTTCAATTTTTGTCAGATATTCGTGAATGTTGCGCGTGTTCGACCAGCGCTGCGCGCCGTCATACCCGGCGGCGGAAACGCCGAACGCCCAGTAAGGCGCGCCCGTCCAGTATTTCAAATTGTGGCGCGACTCAAATCCGGGCTTCGACCAGTTGGAAATTTCGTAATGTTCAAAGCCGTGACGTTCGGCTTCGTCTTTCAGCGCGAAATACATTTCAACCGTCAGTTCGTCGTCAATCGCACGCAATTCGCCACGGTTGATGCGGTGAAGCAGCGGCGCGTCCTTGTACAGTTCCAGCAAATACACCGACAAATGATTCGGTTCCAATGCGAAGGCTTCTTCCAGATTTTGCCGCCAGGTTTCCATCTTTTGTTCGGGCAGCCCTGCGATCAGATCAATGCTGACGTTTTCAAATCCCGCCGCGCGTGCCAGCCGCACGGCTTGCCTGGCGGCTTCGGACGAATGCGAACGTCCGATCATTTGTAGTTCGCCATCGTCGAAAGACTGCACACCGAAGCTCAGCCGATTGATTCCTGCCGCGCGCAAGCCTTCCAGAAACTCCTGGGAAATCGTGCCAGGATTCGCTTCGCTGGTGATTTCCACATCCGGCGAAACATCGAACTTCGCTCGGCAGAGTTCGATCATGCCGCTGAGCTGTTCCACCGTCAGCGTCGTCGGCGTGCCTCCGCCAAAGTAAATCGAATCCACGGCTTGCATCTGCGGTTTGCTTTCGGCACGTTGAATTTCTTCGCGCACAGCGGCCACGTAACGCCGCGCCACTTCGGATTCATAACCACCCGTCGCAAAGTTGCAGTAGTGGCAGCGCGTTTCGCAAAACGGAATGTGAAGATAAATGCCTGCAAGCTGGTTCATACGATGCAGGCAGTATAGGCAATATGGAGTGCGGCGTGAAGCGCCGCTTTCATATGCGATTGGAAAAGCGGTGCTCGCGTGTCCGCACTCCATATTCAAACTACCAGCGCCCATTCGAAAAATGACCACAGCAGCAAAAACTGGAGCAGGCAACTCACAATCAATCCAAGCGCAATCAGGAAAGGATGTTTGACCAATATCGCCAGGCTGGCAAAGGCTGGGAAAACTGCCAACACGTAGCGGCTGGAGCTTTGCAACAACGGTTCGGTTTTCTTGGTTAGAAACATGATCAAAGCCGTCAAGGCAAATAAGACATATTCGGCTCGGATTCGTTTGAGGAACGCTGGAGCAAAAATCACTGCCAGCGCGACCAAGTTCAACAGCAACACAGCGTCGAATGTTGTGAACGCTTCGCGCAAGCTCGCCCACAGCGTAACCATCGGAAACGCGATTTCCGTTCGCCAATGTTTCGGGTACGCGTCCGATGCCAACGACTGGCCGGATAGCTTGATAATCAGCGCCATCAGCGGAGCGGCCAGCAATGGCAAAAAGCTTGGCCAGGTTCGCCAGCGCCATTCTTTGAACGCCAACACCGCCAGCGGAACGATGACGCAAAATCCGGCAGCTTTGGTCAGTCCGGCCAGCAATCCCAAAATTCCTGCCAGCCACCAGTTTCCTGCACGAGCAAACCAGATGGCCCAGATCATCAAGGCAATTAGCAGCGATTCGGGATACCCGGCAAACAGAATGAAGGCCGACGGCCACAGCGCGAAAAATAGTAAGGCGCGTTTGACGGTGTCTTCTGGCAAATCCAACCGAAGTAGTTTTTGAAATCCCCAGAAGGCAAAAAAGGCTGCAACCGTTGAAATGATCAAGGCCGAAGCCAAGGGCGAAAAGACAACGGACAGCAAACGAATCAGCGCGGGGTAAAGCGGAAAGAAGACTACGGCATCAGGGCGCTGATACCCGTGCTGTGAAATTTCGATGTACCACAATGTGTCGAAGCGTTCCCACACACCTAGCAGCCGGTACGGCCAGCCGATTTCGCGCTGCATCAGGTTTTCGGTCAGATCGTTGCTGCGAATCAGCGCTGGATTAAGCTTCAGGTACGGTACGGCGAGCGCTCCGAGTGCCGAATAGGTCAACCGTAAGGCGACCGTCCATATCAGCGCGGTTTTCAGTTCAGACTTAGGTTGAATCATCGGCGTCGAATCAGCGATAGGCCAACTGCAAACAGCAGGAAAGCCCAGGTGACGATTGAAATGATGCGCGCGGCGGTGGCCATTCGATAGCCAGCTTCATACGTCAAATGGAGTTGGTGTTGTCCGGCGGCCACATCAATCAGCATCAAGCCAGTCCCGGATTCGGATTGAATCGCGACTTCACTTCCATTCAGCCGCGCAATCCAGTTTGGATGGTTGTACGTTTCAATTTTTAGCTTGCTGGCTTCAGTCGTTTCGATCAAAAAATCGCGGCGGGCAATTTCCAGTTTTTGAATGGTCAGTTGTCCGTTGCCCTGAGCAAAACTTGCGCCTCCGGGTTTTGTGACCGGAGGGTACAAATTGAAATCCGAACCCACCGGACGAAAGTACAGTTGGTTTGCCGTGTAGGGCAGATGCTTCATATCGTCATCATTTTGCAGTTGCTTGCTTTCTTGAATCGTGACAGGTGGCGCATCGTAAGCGGTCAGTCCAGCAATAACTTGATCGCGCGTGACGTCTTTTTCCTCCAACCGAGCAGTCATGAAAGTGAAGGCCGCGCAGGCTAGCAACAGCCAGGTCAGCCCCGCCATAACCAGCATTCGCAGCCGTTTGTTGGTTTTTTGCCAGCAATGAACTGCTATCGCAGCCAGCAGCCCGCAACCTAAAGCGACATAAGGTTGAAAGCGCCAGGGGAACTGAATGAATTTCAAGCCCGGCAAATACCGCCAGAGCAAATCCGCTACAGGCAATGAAATCAGCAATCCGAACGCCACTACAGCCAAACTGAACCAAACCAAAGGCGACAAGCGATCTCGACGCCAAACAGGTTTGCACAGCAGCGCCAGCAGTGCGCCGATCAAGGTCTGGGTCAGCGTCAAATAGCTGGTGAAGTCGTTGACGCCCGCCCAGGCTTGGCGATAACGATCCGCATTCAGCGGTTTGGCAAAGAGAAAATAATTGCGGTAATCCTGTTGCACCAGTTGCAGTTTCAACTGCACCCAGTTGGCTTCGACAATTTGCGGCAGCAGAAAGAATGCCGTCAGCATCAACGCCAAAACAGATCCTTTTGCCAGTGGTAATACTCCTCGCCAGCCGGTTCGCGGTAAAAACGACAGCGCCAGAAAGACGATTGTCAGCCCCGTCAGGTAAGTGGTGATGACGTGCGAAAAAATGATTGCGCTGAAGCTGAGCGCAAACGCGATGATGCAGTACCAGGAGCGGTAGCGACTGGGTAGTTGCGGGTTTAACCCGGTCGCTACCGCTTCCGGTACTGTACCGATGAGCGACCGATAGGCGTACTTCAATGCCAGCGGCATAAAACTTAGTGCGAAAGCATTGGCCAGAAAAACTCTGTGCAGGCAAATCAGCGGGTACGCGGGCAGCAGCACGTAGCCCAGCGAAACAATCAAACTCAGCCGTCGCGAGAAAAATTCGCGCGCGAACAGGTACGACGAAACCTGAGCGAGCAGCAGCGTCAGAAACGTGACGACTTTGATTGAACCGAGAACATCCAGGCCGAACAGATTCATCAGCAAGGCGCTAGCGAAGTAACAAAGCGGCGGATAAAACGTAAACAGCGCATCACCTCGCCCGCCATCCAGCAACCCAGCCCAGCGCGGCAGCCAATCGCCTTCGGCAAAGCTTTGCGCATAGCTTCGCGTGATGTGGTAGTGCAGCGCCATATCGCCCTGCACGCCAAACGCCGGGTGCGTCAGCCGGGAAAAGGTCAGCACGCCAGCCACCGCCAGCCACAGCAAAATCAGCATTGCCAGCAGCTTTGGTGAAAGCTTTTCCGCAGTATTTTCAGTCTGGATCGGTTGGCTCATCAATCAGGTCAGGAGGAAGTTCAGATTGGGGCGGGCACAAGTAACCACAAAAAGCGCAAAAGGCACAAGGTAACGGAAGGAGGTTTTGTGACTTCTGCGCTTTTTGTGGGGAAACGGGTTTTATTCCAGGCTCAACAATGCCAACGAAGTCTGGTCTTTGATCAAAATGCGTTTGCCGGAAATGGCCGGATGCGCCCAGGTTGCCGAGTCGGCCACTTTGTATTTTTTGACGACAGTTCCGCCTTTGGTGGCGGCGCTGGTAACAATCAATTCCGCATCGTTGGTCAGTGAAAAGATCGTGTCACCGGCAATTAACATCGAGGCGTTTTCGCCTTGCCGCGGATCGCCTGTCCACAACGTTTTGCCCGTCGCTGCGTCCAGGCAGAAAAATTGGCCTTTGTTTTTGTGCGACATTCCGAACAGCAGATTGCCGCTCAGCACAGGCGAGTTCATGTACATTCCGACTTCTTTGTTGTGCCAGACAGTTTCCGTAACCCATTTGTCTTTCCAGCCAACACGAACGGCAAAGACGCCTTTGTTAATGCCGGAAAAAATCAGCAAGTCGCGGTATTGAATCGGCGTGACAATGTTTTGCACGTATTCGGTGTCGAACGGAATTTTCCAAAGCAAACCGCCGTTGTCCGCCCAAATGCCGACGATGTTGTTTCGCGACTGGGTGATGATTTGCCGCTTACCGGCAATTTCCACCGCAATCGGCGAAGCGTAACCGGGACCGTCGCCTGTCCAAGCCCATTTCTCAGTTCCGGTTGCTGCGTCCAGTGCGACCAAACCGCCTTTGTTATTGCCACCTGCGTGAACAATGACAAGCCCGTTATCTACCATCGGCGACATGGCGGTTCCAAAGTCAGGAGCCTTTTCGCCGAAGCGCTGCCCAAAATCTTTTCGCCAGGCCAGCTTGCCTTTGGCGGTGTCGTAACACGACAGCACACCGGTGATGCCCAGCGTATACAGCCGTCCGCCGCTGAACACTGGCGTGGATTTCGGCCCTTTGCCGTGGCCGGTTGCCGCCATATTCATGGTGTAATCCACCAGATAACTGTCCTTCCACGTCACTTTGCCAGTTTCCAAATCGTAAGCCGCGACCACTTCGCTTTCGCCTTGGCGCGAATGCAGGTAAACGGTTTTGCCGACAACCAGCGGCGATGCGTGGCCGATGCCCACCTGAATTTTCCATTTGGATTTCAATTGCTCTGGCCAGGCTTTTGGCGCGACGAATCCGGCCACCGCGCCATCGCGGTTGGCACCGCGCCATTGCGTCCAGTCCTGAGCCACAGCCGTTCCGGAAACAGCAAGCAAAAGCGCAAAAAAGACCAAAGCATTGCGTGTGAATTGCGACATCATTTTCTCCTGTTTGATAAAGACAAATATTGAGGAATCAAAACTTAACGCGAGCATTGATTTCGCTGAGCGGCAGAGTTACGTCCAGTGATTCCAAAGTCACTTCGTTTTGCAAACCGTCAGTCTCAATTCGCAG
>CAYLJQ010000454.1:0-5990 GCA_964383955.1 uncultured Heliomicrobium sp.
GCAAATAAAATCATAGCCGTTAATTGATTGTTGATAAGCGTCTTTGATCTCTTTCCAAGGAATTACGCCAACTCCCAGGGTGCGATCCATCACGCCTTGATCATTGATGACCAGTCGGGGACGAGCGTCTACAAGCTGCCAGATAAAAACCGAACTGCCTGCGCCGAAAAATAAAACCGATACCCACCCGATTAGTGGTTCCTTGCCTGTTGTGATGATCAATATGCCAGCAGCAACAAAGGCCCAAGAAACCACAAGAAGCAACAATGTCTTCCAACGCGCTCCTTTGATAATGACTGTTTCCATAATTGTTTTCGATTGAGGCTAGAGAGATTCCGTATACTCACCAAAAACGTTCCGCATTCGATCTGCAATCTCGCCAAGCGTCGCGTAGGCCTCGACCGCTGCAATGATCACAGGCATCAGGTTTTCTCCGGAGCGGGCTGCCGCTTCGACTTTTTCAAGTGCAGCGCTTGTTGCTGCCGAATTTCTTTCCGCTCGGACCTTTCGTAAGCGTTCGACCTGCGCCTGTTCAAACGCCGGATCAATTTTCATCGTAGGGATTGAAGTCTCTTCTTTGATCTGGAAACGGTTCACGCCGACGACAATTTCTTCCTGCGCTTCGACAGCTTTTTGGTAATCATAAGCGGCGCGTTCTATCTCTCGCTGGACGTAACCGGCTTCGATGGCAGAAAGCATTCCGCCCATTTCGTCAATTTTGGTGATGTATTCAAATGCTCGGCGTTCGATTTCGCTGGTCAGATGCTCAATCGCGTAAGAGCCCGCCAACGGATCAGCTGTGTCGGCAACGCCGGATTCGTACGCGATGACTTGCTGTGTTCGCAGAGCAATGCGCGCAGCGTCTGCTGTTGGCAAACCCAGTGCTTCGTCCATCGAATTCGTGTGCAAGGATTGCGTTCCGCCCAGCACCGCCGCCAGCGCCTGAATGGTCGTGCGAACGATGTTCACTTCGGGTTGCTGCGCGGTCAGCGTCGAACCGGCGGTTTGCGTGTGAAAGCGCAGCATCTGGGATTTGGGGTCTTTGGCTCCGAAACGATCTTTCATCACCTTCGCCCACATTCGCCGCGCGGCGCGGTACTTGGCGACTTCTTCCAGAAAGTTGTTATGCCCGTTGAAAAAGAACGCCAGCCGCGGCGCGAAATAATCCACCGCCAATCCCGCATCAATCGCCGCCTGAACATACGCGATGCCATCGGCCAATGTGAACGCGACTTCCTGGGCGGCAGTCGAACCGGCTTCGCGGATGTGATAACCGCTGATTGAAATCGTGTTCCAGTTCGGAACTTCTTTGGCGCAATACGCGAAAATGTCTGTGATGATGCGAAGCGAAGCGCGCGGCGGATAAATGTAAGTTCCGCGCGCGATATATTCTTTCAGGATATCGTTTTGAATCGTGCCGTTCAGCTTGGCCGGAGCGATGCCCTGTTTTTTGGCGACGGCAATGTACAGCGCCAGCAAGATCGAAGCCGTCGCGTTAATGGTCATCGAAGTCGAAACCTGGTCGAGCGGAATGCCGCCGAACAAAACTTCCATATCGGCCAGCGAATCAATCGGCACCCCTACGCGCCCGACTTCGCCCTTCGCCAATTCGTGATCACTGTCGTACCCAATCTGTGTCGGCAAGTCGAAAGCGACGGACAAGCCTGTCGTGCCCTGTTCCAGTAAATACTTGTACCGGCGATTGGATTCTTCCGCCGTGGCGAATCCGGCGTATTGCCGCATCGTCCACATTCGCCCGCGATACATTGTCGAATACACGCCGCGCGTGAACGGAAATTCGCCCGGTTCGCCGACTTCTGCGGCAAGGTTGGCAGGCAAATCTTCCGCTGCAAATCTGGCTTTCATCTCGATACCGGATGTCGTTGTGAACTTTTCTTTTCGCTCTTTCGCTTTGCCTTCTGGTTTTGGTTTGGACGGCATAAAGTTGGCGTCTGCTCCTTGCTGAATGATCGCTCAAATTTCCTGGTGGAACCAGATTCTAGCATGTGAAATTCAAGGCGTCGTCGTCGCGGCAAACTGACAGTTCACGCGGCACGGGCTATAATTTCCCGCACAAATTTCTTCATCAAAAGGCTGGCGAACGACGAACATGGACGATTACATGAAAAAATTGGTGCGGGAGCTTGGCGAAGCGATTAACCGCGCGCTGGAAAATTCCGACGACATCGCCGAAGCGCGCGAACGCATCCGCGAAGCCGGCAACGAAGTGTATCTGGTATTGGAAGCCACCATTGTCCTTGGCGATTTACAGGAAGATTCAAATGCGTATCCGGCAGTTACTGTCGAACAGCGGCTGTCCGAAATCAGCCACGAAGACAAACAATTTTTGAAAAGCCTGAATATCAAGTTCGATGATGAATAAAATCACTCTGGAGCATCAATGACCCTCAACGCTGTCCCCATCCTCATCGCAGTTCTGTGCATTTACGCCATCGCGTATCGCTATTACAGCGCGTTCATCGCCGCCAAAGTCCTGGCGCTGGACGATTCGCGGATCACTCCGGCGCATCAATTCAACGACAAGCATAATTTCACGCCGACCAACAAATATGTGTTGTGGGGGCATCATTTTGCGGCGATCAGTGGGCCGGGGCCGTTGATTGGGCCAGTGTTGGCGGCTCAGTTCGGATACTTGCCGGGATTGATCTGGCTGGTCGTTGGCGTAGTCCTGGGCGGAGCGGTTCACGATTTCATCGTGCTGGCGGCTTCGATGCGCAGCGGCGGCAAGTCTTTGGCGGAAATCGCTCGGCGCGAAATTGATCGCGTCACTGGCACGGTCGCCACCATCGCGATTCTGATCATCCTGATTGTCGCGCTGGCTGGAGTAGGCCTAGCTGTCATCAACGCCTTGGCCGAAAGTCCATGGGGATTGTTCACGATTGCGATGACCATTCCCATCGCCTTGTTGATGGGGATGTATATGTTCCGCTGGCGAGGCGGTACTGATCGCGCCATCAAAGAAGGCACGATCATCGGCGTCATTCTGCTGATCTTGGCCGTCGTCTTTGGCGAAGTCGTCCAGAATTCTTCGTTTGGCGTTTACTTCAAATACGACAAGACAGCGATCACATTGATGGTTGCGGCGTATGGCTTCGTGGCTTCTGTGCTGCCGGTGTGGTTGCTGCTGGCTCCGCGCGATTACCTCAGCTCGTATATGAAGCTCGGTTCGATTGCCTTTCTGGCAATTGGAATTTTCGCGGTGATGCCTACGTTCAAGATGCCCGCGACGACTGTTTTCGTGAACGGCGGCGGCCCGATCATTCCCGGCAAAGTCTTTCCCTTTGTTTTCATCACCATCGCCTGCGGAGCGATTTCAGGCTTTCACGCGCTGATCAGTTCTGGCACCACGCCGAAGCTGATTGACAAAGAAACGCACGCCCGGCCAATCGGGTACGGAGCGATGCTGTGTGAATCCATCGTCGGTGTGATGGCCCTGATTGCCGCCAGTTCGATGTTTCCGCACGATTATTTCCAGATCAACGTTCCGATTGAAGCCTTCGCTAAAATTGACGGCAGCCTTCGCGCAATGGGCTTTGATCAATCGAATCTGGCAGCGTTGACGCAGGCAGTCGGCGAAACGCAACTGGCCGGACGAACCGGCGGAGCGGTCAGTCTGGCCGTAGGCATGGCGCAAATCTTTTCGGCGATTCCGGGGATGTCGCACCTGATGAGCTACTGGTATCACTTTGCGATTATGTTCGAAGCCCTGTTCATTCTGACGACGGTGGACGCCGGAACGCGCGTCGCCCGCTTTATGATGCAGGAGATTTTGGGTGGCGTGCATAAGAAATTCAGGCAAACCGATTGGCTGCCCGGAGCAGTCTTAGCCAGCGTGCTGGCCGTCGTTCCGTGGACGTACATGATCCTGAAAGGTTCGATTGCCACGATCTGGCCGCTGTTCGGCATGGCAAACCAGATGCTGGCCTGCGTGGCGCTTTGCGTTTGCACAACGTTTCTTATCAACAATGGCCGAGCACGTTACGCCTGGGTGACCATCCTGCCCCTGAGCTTCATCACCGTCATTGAAATGACCGCTGGCTATCAAAACATCACAATGAATTACTGGCCAAAGCAGATGTATCTGAACACCGGTATCACGGCTTGCTTGATGGTAGGCTTGGTCATCGTGATTATTGGTTCAGTTCGCAAATGGCACCGCGTCGCCATCAAAGGCGAACCGCATCAGCCGGCAATGATGGCGACGGCTACTGACTGATATGGGGCAAGTTCCTGCTCAACCCAAGATTTATCAGATTACCCATCTGCAAAACTTGACGCAGATTGTGGATAGGGGTGGGTTGTGGTCGGATGCCGAACGAATTGACCGAGGGCTGGATTGCAAAATCGTCGGTATGTCCGAAATCAAGCGGCGGCGCTTGGAAGAACTGGAAGTTGATTGCCATCCGGCGACGAAAGTTGGGCAATATGTACCGTTCTATTTCTGCCCACGATCAATCATGCTCTACATCTTACATCAAGCTAACCATCCTGATTTGGCTTACCGCGAAGGGCAGCAAAGTATCGTTCATCTGCAAGCGGATTTGCGCACGACAGTGGATTGGGCTGAGCAGAACTCTGTGCGCTGGGCCTTCAGCACAACAAATGCAGGCGCGCGATACACGAGCTTTTACAATTCGCTTGACCGGTTGCACGAAGTGAACTGGGCAGCCGTAGCCGCCACGGACTTCAGAAACGCGGAAGTCAAAGACGGCAAACAGGCTGAGTTTTTGGTGTGTGATTGGTTTCCGTGGGAATTGGTTGAAAAGGTCGGAGTGCTTAATCAGATCGTCGGCAATGAAGTTTCCAACATACTGCCGACGACTAAACGCTCGCCTATCGTCAGCATAGAGCGCGGCTGGTATTATTAACTCCAGGGATAAACCTATGATTGAATTTCAACAAGGCAATATTCTTCATGCCGATGCGGAGGCATTAGTTAATACCGTCAACTGTGTCGGAATTATGGGGCGGGGAATCGCCCTGCAATTTCGCAAGGAATTTCCAGAAAACTATACAGTTTACAAATCAGCTTGCGACCGGCGAGAACTTCAGCCTGGCAAGATGTTGGTCTTTGATTTGAACCGGTTACAGCATCCCCGGTTCATCATCAATTTTCCGACTAAGCGGCACTGGAAAAGCAAAAGTCGAATTGAAGACATTCAGGCGGGCCTTGCGACTCTGGTGGAGGAAGTGCGGCGGCTCAAGATTCAATCCATTGCCATCCCGCCATTAGGATGCGGACTGGGCGGACTGAACTGGAGCGATGTCAGGCCTCTGATTGAGCAAGCATTCAACGAATTACCGAAAGTGCGCGTATTTGTTTACGAGCCTGCAGGAGCGCCAGCCGCCACAGAAATGGCCAAGGAAAAGAAAGCCCCAAAGATGACAATTGGACGTGCTGCGTTATTAGGATTGATGCGGCGTTATCTGTCAGCGGTAATGGATCCGGCCGTGTCATTGCTGGAAATTCATAAGCTGATGTACTTCATGCAGGAAGCGGGTGAGCCACTGAAACTGAATTACAGCAAAGGCCTGTATGGCCCCTATGCCGAAAATTTACGCCACGTTCTGAGCATTATCGAAGGCCATTTCATCAGCGGATATGGTGACGCTGAAGACAATCCCGGCAAACAGATCGAACTGAAGCTTGAAGCAGCCGAAAAAGCCGAAGCCTTTTTGAAAGATCACCCCGAAACTCAAGCTCGTGTTGATCAAGTGGCAAAGCTGATAGAGGGGTTTGAAACACCCTTCGGCTTGGAACTGCTAGCCACTGTCCATTGGATTGCTTTTCAAGAAAGAGCATCAGATGTTTCTGATGCCATAACCAAAATCTATGGCTGGAACAATCGCAAACAAATGTTTAAGGAACAGCAGATTAAGCTAGCTTGGAATTTGCTGGGTCATCAAGGCTGGTTGTTGAGCTAGCTCAATCTCTGCTCTGAAATGGCATTAAACTCATTGCATACTTC